>NZ_JBJXVK010000002.1:0-238378 GCF_046159765.1 Pectobacterium artocarpous | reverse complement strand
CAACAACTCGTTGCAAGGATGTTTACCCCAAACCTGATTTATTCAACAAAGCCGTGCGTATACGGTCAGAGGCTCACTGCCGCACAGGCAGTTTGGTACTTATCGGGGATGCGTCGCAGGCACGACGCATTTCGCTGGGCTATTTATTCCCCGTTGAGGGTGACAACCAGTGAGCGGCTGCCGCCGTGGTTGCGGTGCTCGCACAAGTAGATGCCCTGCCAGGTGCCAATGTTCAGGCGCCCATTAGTTACGGGGATTGTCAGACTGTTTCCCAGCAGGCTACCTTTCAGGTGCGCCGGCATGTCGTCGCTCCCTTCATACGTATGGCGGTAGTACGGTTCATCCTCCGGCACTAAGCGATTAAAGAAGCTCTCGAAATCCTGCCGCACCGTGGGGTCAGCATTCTCGTTAATCGTCAGCGCCGCCGAGGTGTGCTTGATGAACACGTGCATCAGCCCGACGTTTATCTGGTGCAGCGCGGTGACCTGCGCCAGTATCTCGTCAGTCACCAGATGAAAGCCTCTGGCTTTCGGCTTCAGACGGATTTCATACTGTGTCCACATCGCCGTCTTCCCTCATTAGGCTTCGCGGGCCAGAATCGGTCGCAGGAAGCGTGCGGTATGGGACTGTTCGCACTCTGCCACCGTTTCCGGCGTGCCGGAAACCAGAATTTCTCCGCCGCCGCTGCCGCCTTCCGGCCCCAAATCGACAATCCAGTCCGCCGTTTTAATCACATCCAGATTGTGTTCAATCACCACGATGGTATTACCCTGATCGCGCAACTGATGCAGCACAGCCAAAAGCTGCTGAATATCGGCAAAGTGCAGGCCAGTTGTGGGTTCGTCGAGGATATACAGCGTCTGTCCGGTTCCGCGTTTTGACAGCTCGCGAGATAGTTTTACACGCTGCGCTTCCCCGCCGGACAGCGTGGTGGCCGACTGCCCAAGACGAATGTAGGACAGACCAACGTCGATCAGCGTTTGCAGTTTCCGCGCCAGCGCCGGAATGGCATCAAAGAACTCTCGCGCTTCTTCGATAGTCATATCCAGCACTTCATGAATGCCTTTGCCTTTGTATTGAATTTCCAGCGTTTCGCGGTTGTAGCGTTTGCCTTTGCACTGGTCACACGGCACATAGACATCCGGCAGGAAGTGCATTTCCACCTTAATCACACCGTCGCCCTGACAGGCTTCACAACGTCCACCGCGCACATTAAAGCTGAAACGACCGGGGTTGTAGCCGCGGGTACGCGCTTCCGGCACGCCAGCAAACAGCTCACGAATCGGCGTGAAAATACCGGTGTAGGTTGCCGGATTAGAACGCGGTGTGCGGCCAATCGGGCTTTGATCGATATCGATCACCTTATCGAAATGCTCCAGCCCCTGAATCTCGCGGTGAGCGGCGGGCTCCGCCAGCGTTGCACCGTTCAACTGACGCTGCGCCAGTGGGAACAAGGTATCGTTGATCAGAGTCGATTTGCCCGAGCCCGACACGCCGGTGATGCAGGTAAACAGCCCCACCGGCAGCGTCAACGTGACATCTTTCAGGTTGTTGCCTTTCGCGCCGATCAGTTTCAACACTTTGGTCGGATCCGCAGGCACGCGCTGTTTCGGGATTTCGATCTTGCGTTTGCCGCTGAGGAACTGCCCCGTCAACGAATCCGGCACCGCCATGATCTCTTCCATCGTGCCTTCTGCAACAATCTGACCACCGTGCACGCCTGCGCCGGGACCGATATCAATCACATGGTCAGCGGCGCGAATCGCATCTTCATCATGCTCCACCACAATGACGGTATTGCCCAGATTACGCAGATGAATCAGCGTTTCCAGCAGACGTTCGTTGTCCCGCTGGTGCAAACCGATGGACGGTTCATCCAGCACGTACATCACGCCAACTAGCCCGGCACCAATCTGGCTTGCCAGACGAATACGCTGCGCCTCACCGCCGGACAACGTTTCCGCCGAGCGGGAGAGCGACAAATAGTTCAGCCCGACATTCACCAGAAACTTCAGTCGATCGCCAATCTCTTTCAGCACTTTTTCGGCGATTTGGGCGCGCTGCCCGCTGAGCTTCATATTCTGGAAGAACGTCATCGCATGGCCGATGCTCATATCAGAAATCTGCGGCAACGTCGTCTGTTCAACGAACACGTTACGTGCTTCTTCACGCAGGCGCGTCCCGCCACAGCTGGCGCAAGAGCGGTTGCTGATGAACTTCGCCAGCTCTTCACGCACCGCCGTGGATTCCGTCTCTTTATAACGGCGATCCATGTTATGCAGCACGCCTTCGAACGGATGACGGCGTACCGAGGTGTCGCCGCGATCGTTGATATATTTGAATTCGACGTTCTCTTTACCGGAGCCATACAGGATCACTTTCTGTACCGCGGCGCTCAGACTTTCAAACGGGGCATCGACGTCAAATTTGTAATGCTCCGCCAGAGAGCGCAGCATCTGGAAATAGTAGAAGTTACGGCGATCCCAACCGCGAATCGCGCCGCCTGCCAGCGACAGTTCCGCGTTTTGCACCACGCGAGCCGGATCGAAGAACTGCTGCACGCCCAGACCATCACAGCTTGGGCACGCCCCCGCTGGGTTGTTGAACGAGAACATGCGCGGTTCCAGCTCGTGCATGCTGTAGCCGCACACCGGGCAGGCAAAGTTCGCCGAGAACAGCAATTCAGGCTGGGTCGGGTCATCCATATCGGCCACCACCACGCTACCACCAGAGAGATCCAGCGCGGTTTCAAACGACTCCGCCAGCCGCTGCGCCAAATCATCACGTACTTTAAATCGGTCAACGACGACTTCAATGGTGTGCTTTTTCTGTAATTCCAGCTTTGGCGGATCGGATAGATCGCACACGTCGCCGTCGATACGGGCACGGATATAGCCTTGTGAAGCCAGGTTTTCCAGCGTTTTGCTGTGCTCGCCTTTGCGATCTTTCACGATTGGCGCCAGCAGCATCAGGCGTTTGCCTTCCGGCTGCGCCAGCACGTTGTCCACCATCTGACTGACCGTCTGCGCATCCAGCGGCACATCATGCTCAGGACAGCGCGGCTCACCCACACGTGCAAACAGCAAGCGCAGGTAGTCATGAATTTCGGTAATCGTCCCGACCGTGGATCGCGGGTTATGCGAGGTGGATTTCTGTTCGATAGAGATGGCGGGCGACAGCCCTTCGATATGATCGACATCCGGTTTTTCCATCAGCGACAAAAACTGACGGGCGTAAGCGGAGAGGGATTCCACATAGCGACGCTGCCCTTCGGCATACAGCGTGTCAAACGCCAGCGATGACTTACCCGAACCCGACAAGCCAGTGATTACGATCAACTTGTCACGAGGGATTATCAGATTGATATTCTTGAGATTATGGGTACGAGCACCACGAACTTCGATCTTATCCATTCACACACTTCCCGGAATAAAAACGGTTTGTCATCGCCTCTCGAACGGAGAGAACCGGTACGAAACAGGCAATTATGGCATAAAAAAAACGCCGGACGCGTTTTTTAACGTCGCTTGCGACGGCCCGATAGGGTGGCAAGCAGGGATAGCTTGCCATAAAAAGAACTGAATGAATATACAGTGTCCAATTCGTTTATCTTGCAAGCGCTGCAAATCTGACTTTCATTTCTGAAGCTATTTCGCAGGTATGACAGAGAGTTTTCCACATGGTAAGATTGATCGTTTAGACTTAGAAAGTAAATCTACCGATCCATCAGCAGGAGAGACGAGCATGGCCAGCAGAGGCGTTAATAAAGTGATTCTTGTCGGGAATCTGGGACAAGACCCGGAAGTCCGCTATATGCCGAATGGTGGTGCAGTGGCCAACATCACGCTGGCGACATCGGAAAGCTGGCGTGACAAGCAAACCGGTGAGCAGAAAGAGAAAACCGAATGGCACCGTGTCGTGCTGTTTGGCAAGCTGGCGGAAGTCGCAGGTGAATACCTGCGCAAAGGCTCTCAGGTTTACATCGAAGGCGCACTGCAAACCCGTAAATGGGCCGATCAGGCTGGCGTAGAGCGCTACACCACCGAAGTGGTGGTCAACGTCGGTGGCACCATGCAGATGTTAGGTGGACGCCAAGGCGGCGGCGCGGCGGCAGGCGGTAACGCCGGTGGCGGTAACGCCGGTGGCGGTCAACAGCAAGGCGGTTGGGGACAACCTCAGCAACCGCAGGGCGGCACCCCGTTCAGCGGCGGCGGACAAGCTCAGCAGCGCCCAGCGCAAAATAGCGCGCCTGCACAAAGCAACGAACCACCAATGGATTTCGACGACGACATTCCGTTCTAAAGCGTACTCTTTTTAGCATTCTTAACTAAAAATTATAAACCCTGCTCCGGCGGGGTTTTTTTATGCTCTGCCGCATTGATATCGATTTTTGAACGGCGTCGTTTGATGACATGCCAACATCCTTGTCACGAACCCCACCCCCTTGAAGTTCAACCAGCGTCAATACACTCCTAAACACTGACCTTATGAAACCGTTAATTGTCGGTCATCGTCCGGTAACAGGCTTCCATTTCATCCAGTGCGGACTGATTTTCCAGCCCCCACTGGTACATCAGCTCAATAGGTTCGGCAAAGGTTCTGCCAAGTGGTGTCAGACGATAATCCACCTTGGGTGGGATCACGTCATACACATGTCGAACAATCAACCCACGCAGCTCCAGCTCTTTCAGCGTCTGAAACAGCATTTTCTTGGAAATACCCTGCAAGCTACGCTGTAATTCGCCAGTCCGTGCGCGTTCATCCGGCCAGTGATAGAGCGCGTGCAGCACCATCGTGCTCCATTTAACAGAAAAAAGATCCATCAGGCGGCGCGGCGGTGAGTCCGCATAAAAAAAGAGTTTACCGTCAATCCAGGCTGGCATTCATTCGTCCTCCGTTTATGGTCACCAAATGGTGACTACTATCAATATTGAACCATGTTAACTATAGTCTGCTGCCTTGGATTAACTAAAACCAGTTCATTTCTGAGGCACGATGAAAATCAATGCATTAGTCGCATATGACGCGGCAAAACCGTTAACATCTGGTCAGGTCTCGCTACGCCCGCTGCAAAAACAAGATGTCAAAATAGAGATCCTCTACTGCGGCGTGTGCCACTCCGATCTACACATGGCACGTAACGAATGGGCGGTCAGCCGATATCCACTGGTGCCAGGGCACGAAATAGTCGGGCGTGTCGTAGAAGCTGGAGACGAGGTCACCCATTTTAAACCGGGTGATATTGTCGGTGTGGGTGTGATGGTTGACTCCTGCCGTGAGTGTCATTTCTGTCAGCAACACGAAGAACAATACTGCGAAGCGGGGTTTACGGCGACCTACAATGGCCTTGATAAATATACCGGCGGCAGTACCTGGGGCGGCTATGCGCAGAGCGTGATTGTCGATCAACATTTTGTGGTTTCTGTACCGCCAAACCTGCCACTCGCGGGCGTCGCACCGCTGCTGTGTGCGGGCGTAACAGTATGGTCACCGCTACGCCACTTCAACGTCAAAGCAGGCGATCGTGTTGGTGTTGTGGGGTTGGGCGGATTAGGGCATATGGCGGTGAAGCTAGCCAGTGCGATGGGGGCGGACGTTACGCTGTTTACCACGTCGCCACAGAAGGGCGAAGATGCCCGTCGTTTGGGGGCAAAACAGGTGGTAGTTTCGGGCGATGCCGCGCAAATGGCCGCCTGCCAGATCTCGCTGGATATTATCATTGACTGCGTAGCGGCACCGCACAATCTGGATCCTTATCTGGCAACGCTGAAAACCAATGGTCGTCTGGTACTGGTAGGTATTCCAGACCAACCACACGATTCGCCGAATATAACGCCAATGGTCTTTCGACGTTTAAGTATCAGCGGTTCATCAATTGGCAGCATTCAGGAAA
This sequence comes from Pectobacterium artocarpous, assembly GCF_046159765.1. Lineage (NCBI taxonomy): Bacteria > Pseudomonadati > Pseudomonadota > Gammaproteobacteria > Enterobacterales > Pectobacteriaceae > Pectobacterium > Pectobacterium artocarpous. The sequence goes on along the minus strand of NZ_JBJXVK010000002.1, from coordinate 232,485 downwards.
CTCAGGAGATGCTGGATTTCTGCGGCGAGCACAATATCACCGCCGATATTGAAATGATCTGTGGCGAGGATATCGAGAATGCCTTTGCCCGAATGCTCAACGGTGATGTTAAGTACCGCTTTGTGATAGATATGCAGTCTACTCGCTGGTAACCAAGACGACTGTCTGCGTGTGGCTGGTGAATCAAACACCTTCACCAGCCTTATTCGAAATAGGTTGAGTCGTCGATAATCAACACGTCATCATGATTTTTGTTGGCATTTTTTATAACGACAACGAAAACAAACCGTAAGAAACATGATAATAAGAAACGTGCTGTTCGCCGTTCTGGCTTCGACACTAACCTGCCACATTTCTGGGGACCTGCTCTTTCTGTGGTTATCCCTGAAGGATGTTTCCCAGTTAGCAGGTGTATCAATGATGACGGTTTCACGTATCATCAACCATCGCGAAAGCGTTCGCCCCGAAACCAGACAACGCGTTATGCAGGCGGTGCAAACACTTAATTACATCCCCGACCATTCCGCACGGAAAATACGCACTCAGCACAACAGCGCGGCGACGATTGCGATCCTGGCGAGAGATACCGCAACGACACCTTTCTCCTCTCCGTCGAAATTTTATTGCCGATAGAACAAACCGCTCGAGAAAAAGGCTGGAATAGCGTTCTTAATCCGGACTCGTCGCGTGTCCCCACTGCATCGGCCCCCAATGTTTACTCATGGGATGATGTTGATGAAACTCATCGACTATGCGAGAGAAAAGGCACAAGAAGAAAACTGCGATCGTCTGTATTGGCATACGCAGGAAACCAATAAAACAGCCCAGCGTCTTTATGATGGGGTCACGAAAAAACCGGGCTGATTGAATATAGAATGCCGCTTTAACTATCAAATATTCGACAGTAAAGTACGGCGTGCAGCGCACGCGCCGTGTGTGGCGGCAGATTGTCATCTCAGCCGCGCCAAGCAACGACCAAAGCCCTATTGATTCGACTTGGGTATTGGCCGCCAGTCCACCTTTATCGGGTACGCTTTGAAGTTATAGTCGATGCCGTAAGAGTGCTGCCTGCCAGCAAGACTACATTTAGCGAAAAAGGAGTAGTCTCCGTTATATCGTTCAGGGGGAGTTGAAATCACAATGTTTCCACAGCAGTCTGGGTAAATACAGTTCGTCGAGTGGGTGTAGATGATGTAGCCATTCTCGTTTAGTATCAATAACTTATCGTCATAAAGCTGCTTACATTCGTTTTCATCCGGCGCTCCAGAGACCAAAATGCGGAGATTGTCATAATATCCCACCAGCACCACACCAAATATCACCCCGAATGCGGCAACATATGCCCACAGCGGCAAGTTGATTGCAGGATGAATCTGCATAAGATCCGCGACAAGGCTCAATCCCGGCAATAAACATACGGCCACAAAGCTGACAATGAACTTACTCTGCTCAGAATGCGATATTTCCTTATAAATGCGAGCCGTGTTTTCACCCGCCAGATTGGTGTATTGCCCGTGGTGATTATTGACGTTAATAACGCCGGATTCATTATTGATAACCGTTTGATGCTCGCCAGTGTTTCTCTGTTCAATATCCATCACTCCCTCCTTAGACACAAAGTCATCACCGTAAGGGATTTGAGCACAACACGAGTGAACCCGCTACGTTGAACTTCACAACCCCACCCGCCGCACCGATTCTCTAATCACCACCTGTCCGGCCAGTTCGGTGCGCTGAGCAATACCGAGCGCCAGTGAAGGCGTCATCTGTTGTGCCAATAACTGTAGCGCGGCGCGGGCAATCGTCTCAAACGGCAGATGCACCGTGGTGAGCGAAACCGGCAGCATGTCGAACGGCAGGATGTCGTCCATTCCCATCACGGACATATCCTCCGGCACCCGTAGTCCGTGCTGATACAGCGCGTCGATCACGCCGATGGCCTGATTATCCGCCGCGCAGAAAATGGCGGTCACCCCCAGTCTGTCGGGGTTCGCCGTCAGCCAGCGCAGCAGCGCATCACGTGCCGTACGCGGGTGGAAATCCGGTAGCGAGAGGATGAGTTCCTCATCCACGGCGATACCTGCCTGCATCAGCGCATCCCGATAGCCGCGTTCCCGCTGTTTGATCGTCATGCGCGATGTCCAGGTCAGATGCAGGATCCGCGTATGTCCTTGGTCGATCAGGTAGCGCACCGCCGCTGCCGCCGCATAGTGGTTGGCGGGCGTGACGCTGCTCAGGCGCATCGAGGGATCTTCCCCGTTGATCAGCACCGCCGGAATACCGCTTTCCGCGACGGCGTTCAGCAGCGTTGGGTGGTCGTCATTCACAATCAGAATGCCGCTCTCTTTTCCCCCTTGAAGCTCACGCAACAGTTGCTGTTCGTTAATGGTATCGTGCTCTCCCAGAAACGGGCGCAACTGGATATTGCGTTGCAGACAGAGCGTTTTCAAGGCGTTAATCAGCGTTAGCGACACCAGATTGTACTCACTTTCCAGCATCAGGTTGCGCGGCGTCGCCAGCAGGATGTGGCGCAACGGTTCCGTTTGCGCCACAGTCGCCTTAGCCACCTTGTGCAGCGGATAGCCCTGCTCGGTCGCAATCGCCATGATGTGCTGCCTGACCTTGGCGCTGATCGGCGCCGTCCCATTCAGCGCACGGGAAACCGTGCTGATGGAAACTCCCGCGCGGTCAGCAATATCCTTGAGTGTCGCCATTATTTCATCCCCGTGTTGGCAATCCCCGTCGTGATGTATTTTTGCAGGAAGACGAACACCGCCGTCACCGGCAGAAGCGAGAGCATCGTCATCGCCAGTATATAGTGCCACTGCACCGAGAACTGCCCCTGAAACGCATTCAGGCCGATTTGCAGCGTAAAATTATCCTGACTGGAGAGGACGATCAGCGGCCAGAGGAAATCATTCCAGCGCCAGATCACCGAGAAGATCGCCAACACCGCCAGCGCGGGCGCGGTTAATGGCAGGATGATCTTCCAGTAAATCCGAAACTCGCTGGCGGCATCAATGCGCGCCGCCTCGATCAACTCATCAGGAATAGTCAGCATATATTGCCGCAGTAGGAACACACCGGTCGGCGTCGCCACTGTGGGAATAATCACCCCCCACAGGTTGTCGCCCATGTTCAGGCCAATCACCACCAAGAATGTCGGCACCATCACCACCGACAACGGAATCATCATGGTGGAGAGAAACAGCGTCAGCACTGTGGCGCGCCCACGAAACTCGTATTTCGACAGCGCAAACGCCGCCATCGAACTGAGCAACAGGGTTAAAAGCGTCGCCATCACCGTCACGAACACGGTGTTCTTCAGGTAGGTGGCAAAGTGAAACTTCGTTATTGGCGTCGTGTAATTCTCCGTCTCCAGATGCAACGCCTTCATTGGCACCAGATCTTTGGTCGACACACGCACCACCTCGCTCGGCGCATCCGGGTTCACCAACTGCGCAATCAACCCAATGCGACGCACCAGCGCCATCGTTTTCGCTTCGCCGTCTTCCTGCTTAACCTGCCACAGCTCCAGCGGCTTCGGGTACTCCGGCAGCGTGATGGTATCCGCCGCCTGCGGCAGAAAACTCGGTGGAAAGCGATTGATCTCCGCAGGCGTTTTGAACGACGACATCGCCGCCCACATCACCGGAGTCATCACCAGCAGCGTCCCCACCACCAGCCAGACCCAGCTCATGATATCCGTAATATGGATGCGTCCCGGATGACGGGTGCGGGTGAGAAATGCGATTATTTTCATCATGGCTCCCGTTATTTTTTCCCTTCCAGCCGACGCGTCAGCAGGAACTGCAATGCCGTCAGAATCATCAGCACCACGCCCATCAATACCGACGCTGCCGAAGCCAGCCCGTAAAGCGAGGCATTCGATGAAAAGGCGGTCTGGTAGATGTACTGCACGATAAAGCTGTTGGCCGTGCCGGGGCCGCCGCCGTTGGTCAGCACCCAGGCTTCATCAAAGATCTGCACGCTGTTGATAGTCAGCAGAATCACCACCACCAGAATATTCGGTGCCAGCAGCGGCAACGTCAGGCGATAAAAGCCCCGCCAGCGCGAGGTGCCGTCCACCGCCGCCGCCTCGTAAATATCACGCGGAATGGCCTGCAACCCAGCCAGCAGGATCAGGGTATAAAACCCGACGTGAAACCAGACAGAGACAAACACCACCCAGAAGCGCGAAAACGTCGGATCGAGCAGGAAGGTAATCGGCTGCCCGCCCAGCGACGACAGCACCAGATTCAGCAGGCCGTTGCAGTTCAGGAACCACTGCCAGATCAGACCAACGACCACCGGCGACAACAGTACCGGATAGAAGAACATGGCGCGGAAAAAGCCACGGGCGATAATCTTGCGGTTGAGGATCAGTGCCGTCACCAGCGCCACCAGCAGCGTACAAAGCACGTTGAAAAAGGTGAACGACACCGTGTTGTAGACGCCGGTCCAGAACAGATCCTGCTCACAGCTGGATGGCTCGGCGTAGTTGCCACAGCTCAGCAGCGTGGAAAAGTTATCTACGCCGACGTAGGGGCGTTCCCACAGCAGAATATTGGTGCCGCCGGCAAAGGCATAGCACACCGCCAGCAGAATCGGAATAAAGACAAAAACGGCGAACAGCAGCATATTCGGCGCGATAAAAAACCACGGCATCACTTTGCGGCCACCGAGTTTTTGTAGCAGATTCACCGCTTTTTCCACTGGCGTCACCAGCTTATCGATCAGCGATCCTGCGGGCAGTAAGGCAATCTTTTTCATGTCGTCCTCTCCCGTCGCGATAGTTAGTGCTCGGTACAGCGCGGCAATGTGTCATCCGTTTTGCCATCGAACAGATGGCAGTACGTTGGCGGAAAGCGGACGAACACCGATTCACCTGCGGCGAACTCGCGGTGCTGCGCCAGATGGACGATCATCTCATCGTCAATACCGCCCATTCGCCCGTAGATAAAGGTTTCATGCCCCATCATTTCGCAGCGATCGACGCACAGCGCGATCCCCTCGCCTTCCCCCACCAGTTCACAATGTGAAGGGCGAATGCCGAGCGTCACCGCTTGCCCGACGGTACCGATAAACGGCAGCACCAGACGGTTACCAGATGGACATTGCACTTCGACGCCGTCCGCGCGGGTCGCGACGATCTGCGCTGGGAACATATTCATGCGCGGTGAACCGATGAAGCCCGCGACAAATTTATTTTTCGGTCGATTGAACAGTTCCAGTGGCGTGCCAACCTGCTCGATACGCCCCGCGTTCAACACCACAATGCGCTGCGCCATGGTCATTGCTTCCACCTGATCGTGAGTGACGTAAATCATAGTGGTGCGTAGTTTCTGGTGCAGGCGGGACAGCTCGCCGCGCGTCTGCACGCGCAGCTTGGCATCCAGATTGGAGAGGGGTTCATCAAACAGGAACAGCTCGGGTTCACGCACGATAGCGCGACCAATCGCAACACGCTGCTGCTGCCCACCCGACAGCGCGCGCGGTTTGCGATTCAGATAAGGTTCCAGCCCCAGCATACGGGCCGCTTCATCAATACGGCTGTTGATTTCCGCCTTGGGGAAATACAAATTCTCCAACCCAAACGCGAGATTCTTACGCACCGAAAGATGCGGATAGAGCGCATAGGACTGGAACACCATCGCAATTTTACGCTCCGCTGGCGTGAGATCGTTCACCCTACGCCTGTCGATCCACAGCTCGCCCTGACTGATCTCCTCCAGCCCGGCAAGCATGCGCAGCAGCGTGGATTTCCCACAGCCCGACGGGCCAACAAAGACCATGAACTCGCCGTCATGGATCGTGAGGTCCACGCCTTTGATGATGTTCACCGCACCATAACTTTTGTAGACGTTTTTTAGTTCCAGACTCGCCATTGTTAGCCCTCGTAAACAGAATCTAAGTGCGCCAATAACATCAGCATGACCAGCGCCTGCCCGTAAGGCACGGCAACATTGGGAATATCGCGATAAAACTGTAAATCGTGTCCCATCGCCGTGCCGTCCGAGACACCTTGCACCACACCCTGTGCATCAATCTGCGCCACCACGGCGGCATAGCCTTTGTCTAGCACCTCCTGCGGGAAAGCGTGCAGCATGCCCAGCCGCCGTGCCGTCAGAATACCGGCGATAAACCCCGCGCTGGCAGAGGTTTCCAGCGGCGAGTCCGGGTCATCCAGCAACGTGTGCCACAGGCCGGAATCGTGCTGACAGCGCGCCAGCGTTGCAGTTTGCTGTTCCAGAATCGCCTCCAGCGTGCGCAGTACCGGCGCGGAGAGTTGATCCTGCGCCAGCACCCGCATTTCCGGCAGCACCAGTGTGATCCAGGCGTTGCCGCGTCCCCAGAACGCATTCGCATAGTGATGGCGACCGACGAACGTCCAGCCGTGATACCATAGCCCGCTGCGCACATCGGCCAGATAGCGGGCGTGTGTAACGAGCTGGTATTCCGCTTCTTCGATCAAGTCACGACGAGAGAGCAACCGGCCCGCGACCACCAGAAACAGGCCCGCCATAAATAGCGTGTCATCCCACAGTTGCCCGGTATTCGGTCGCTCTTTCACCGTGTGCTGGAAGCCGCCGTCCTCGGTTTTCGGCAGCGAGTGCAATAACCAGTCCGCCCAGTCGCTCACGGTTTCACGCCACTGCGCGGGTGCATCCGGTTTGTCCTGACACAGCAGCGCCAACACCAGCATCGGCGCCGTCGAGTTGATCTGACGCGGCGGCAGCCCGGCATCCAGCTTTTGCTGATACCAGTTCGCCAGCGTCGTCAGCATAGTGTCATCCTGCGTCAGATGCGCCAGCTTCCAGAAACCGTACAGCCCGACGCCGACTTCCCAATCCCACTCTTCGAATTGAATCGTCAGTCCGGCATCCGGCGTGTCGTCCTGCGTCACGCTGTCGATCGCTTTCAGGCGGCAAAATGCCCGCGCCACCTGCGCCAGCCGCGCTTCGGTTTGTTGTCGGCCAAGTGAACCTGTCTGCATGTCATGGATTTCCTGTGTTGAACTGCGGGACGACCGGGACATCGTCGGGAAAAATGAACGGCTGTTGCGCCACGCTGAATCCTGCCGCGTAGCTAAAAGCCAGTTCGCCGTAATCGGGATCGTTGATACATACACCGTCGCTATCCGAGACCAGCAAGCGCCCCCGGAAACGGGCAACGAATGCAGCGAATCCTGCTGCGCCATCGCCGCTGTCCACGGCAACGAACCACACATTTTGTTCGCCATAAGCCCGCAGTTCGCCTTCTGCCTGTTGGCCAGTGGTTGCAAACCGCTGTAATCCGGCAGGATTATGAAACGCGGCATAGCCATTGCCACCGCGAACGAAACACCAGACGTCTTCAACGATGACCTCATCCAACGCAGTTTGCGGCAGGTAGAGGTGTGTCCACGGGCGGACATCCTGTTGCAGATCGAACACTATCAGCGCGCGGTTGCGATGCTGCATCAGGTGCGGTAAACGCCCATTCCCTGCCCAGTAAGAAGGACGATGTACGCCATCCGGGCGATCTTCACCGGGGTGGTTGATCCATAGGCGGGCGGCATAGTGCGTGCCCAACCGCACATCCAGCAGATGTTGTTGATGTCCGGGCTGGCCGGGGTGATGATCGAAAACGGAGGAAAAAGCGACGTCGCGCTGCTTCCAGGCAATGATGCGGGCGCTGCGGTTCAGCCCCTGCACCCAGCGTGCTTCTGCACCGTGCGGCAGTGACCAGTGCGCAATCCGATCCGTCGTTTTCGGCGGCTGATAGTCGCTTAGGCACAACAGCGGCAGCGCGGCGCAGTGCGGAATTAGCCAGCCCTCGCCCCACATCAGCGCGCACAGGCCAGACAGTTCGGTCAACATGCCGGAACGCAGCTCTTTATCGTAGGCGCGCCCCATGGTGCCAACCGCGACGCCGTTCTGATGCACCCACGCCGTCATCAGCATGATACGGTCAATCACCACGCGAGACTTCTCGCGCAGATCGGCGTCCTGCGCCAGTTCGTACAGCGTCACCAGCCCAATCAGGTCGATGGGGTAATAGGCCGCCGAGTTCCACTCCACCAGCCCGTGTTCCAGAATGGAATCAAACCAGCGTGTCAGGCGTTCGTGGGCAATCGCCTTCTGCTCCAGACCGCGACGGCCACTGCACGGGAAGGTGTCATCAGGGAAGTTTTGTCCCGCCAGATACTGCGCGACGTGGAAACACAGGCAGTGGTTTTCACTCCAGAACCACATGGTGTCGTTACCCGGTTCATCAATCCAATAGCGGAAGCCGAGAATGGCGCTGCGCACGCGTCGCCAGTCCTGCGGCGGTAGCGCTTGCCCCTGATAACGCTGCCATAGCCAAATCAGCGGCACCAGTTGGAAATCCGCACAGTCTTCACGGCGGCTGATTTTTTGCAGTGCACTGTTAAGGATCGGCGCAGCAGCATCGTTGCCCTCGCCCGTCGCGACAATCGCCAGCAGCCGCCCGAGGCGCTCAAAGCCGTGCAGCGCGGTATGGCGCAATAGCGCTTCACGCCGTGCCGCCAATGTCGGTAAGTCAGGCATCGTTTGTCCAGGCATGCGCCCAAAGTTGCGGGTGCGCGTCAGCGTAATGCCGTTGCAGGTCGCGGCGCAAACCAGATCGTAGTAGCCAACCAGAACCGCAGGCAGATCCAACTGCCAGCCCAGATTGCCAGCATGCAGAGTCTGTTTCTGCTGCCAGATGGGGACGGATTCGTTGACGTTGCCAATCAAGCGATGCGCCATCGTCACGGATTCCGGCAACGGCTGCGTACTGTTCAATACCAGCACGGGCGGTTGGATCAGGTTATTCTCCAGCGTCAGCCCGTTCATCCAATTATCCAGCGCGGTCAGGGATTCGCTGAGCGCCGCGTCTTCATCAAGCTGCCAGAAAAGTGCCTCTTCCCCCTGGTAGCACAGGCTGAACAGGTAATCGGTATCGCGCTCGCACAGCTCTTCGCAATGCACCACTAGCGTGTTCAGCCCTACTTGTAGCGGCAGCGTGATCGCACAGGTTTGCTCGGTGTTGCGGGTAAAGGGCGTAAAGCGGGAAACCTGAATACCGTTCAGCCACAGCGTAACGCCACCACAGGTACTCAGGGCAAAAGGTGCCGCCTGCACGTTGTCGCTGTAAATCACGCAGCGGGCAAAGCGCTGAACGTGAACCGGACACGGCCAGAAATCACTGAAATTCACGCTGCGGCTTTCATCGCCGCCGCTCCACATCAGCGGGAAACGTAAATCCTCCGGCAACGCCACCTCACGCTTTGCCTCTTCCTGCAAAAAACGCACACGACAGGGCAAAACGCCAACATCGACAAAGCCGTTAATAAAGCGGTAATTCACCTTATCCGGCAGTGTATCCGGCTCGGCGAAATAACGTTTCTCCGTCAATTCAGTCATCAAGAACCGATTAATGACGCCGTTCTTCTTTAATTTCCAACCGATATTCATACGGAATCCTGTTTACGGCTTTGATAAATAAAACAACGAAAGTATGTCTGCACTTATTTGCATTTTCGCTGTGCACACGCTGCCAATATTTAGGTTAATGAATCACTTTCTGCATCGTAATATCGCAATTAGAATGCAAATTTGCATAAAATCATCATTTGCATTCATTTATTGACATTTCGCATTAATAAATAAAATTCTCACGTTTATATATGTGATTAATATCACATATATTATTTATTTAAATAAACATTTAAAATATCTTTAACCTGCTTCACATAAATCAATCAGGGTTCTGTCCATGATTACATGATGAAAATGACAAATGAATGCAAATTTGCATTAATTAAAAGACAGGATTAATCGCACAAAGAAAAATAAACCCCGTTAACAGTGACAGGGTATTTACGCCATTAATCAAACATAAGATGTGCTCATCAACGGAGAGGTTTATGATGCGTTACAACACCGCGTTATTTTTTTCCGCCTTTGCTCTGGGGTTATTCAGCGACAGCGCATTAGCCGCCAAAACGAAAATAATATTTTTATATAGTGACGATGATCCTGAATTAGTGCATTTCATGGAACAGAAAGTGAAAGCGTTCTCCCAGAGCAATGAGCGCATCGATGTGAATTTTGTCAGCACGGGCTATAACGCGCTGCAAACACAACTGCCGATGCAGCTGGCGGCGGGCTTAGGCCCCGATATTGCCAAAACCACACAAATGGGGCTGCTCGGCTATACGCTGGATTTGCGCCCCTATCTAAAAGACCCTGCCGCATTCGAGAAACGCTATAGCGCGGGTATCGAAAAGATTATGCGCGTGAAAGGCGTGCATAAAGCGGATGCGCTACCGGGCTTTGTCGCTTCCTGGACTGCCGATCTGCCGTTCATTAACGTGACGCTGTTTGAACAGGCGGGCGTTCCTCTGCCGCAGCCGGGCTACACAATTGATGATTTGATGAAAGCCTCGAAGCTGGTCGCGGAAAAAACCGGCGTGCATATCCCCTTCACCATCGACCGCAGCGGTTTCCGCTTCTCCGGCCCAGCCTACTCTTATGGTGCACGTTACGATAAAGACGGGTTGATCAACTTCCCGGATGCGGCAGCGCAACAGTGGATTAAAGATCTGAAGCGCTGGTCGGATGAAGGCGTGTTCCCGCGCGAAATGTGGGGCGCGGCGGGCGGCGGCCAGTACAAGAGCATGGCGGACGATTTCGTGAACGGCAACATCGTGACCTACTTCTCCGGCAACTGGTTGTTGAACCAGTTCAGTCAGCAGATTGGCGACGGCTTTGACTGGAAAGCGCTGCCCGCGCCTTGCAAAGAGAAGTGTATTTCGATGGGCGGAGCGACTTTTATCATGCCGTTTACCACCACCAAACACCCGCAGGAAGTCGCCGAATTCATGGAGTGGCTGGGCAGCGAACCGCTACAACGTGAGATTGCCGAGCGCTTCAATATCATCGTCGGCGCGGATATTACCGATCTGCACTACCAGACCAAAGATAAGCACGTGATCGAAGGCCTGAACACCGCGCGCGAAGAGATCAAAAAGATCCCGTCTTATGTCTTCGATTGGGAACGCATGGAAAGTCTGGGCGCGAACGAACTGTACCCCATCATCCTGACACGCTTTACCCAATATCTGAACGATCAGGTGTCGTTTGATGAGTATCTGCGTCTGACGTCAAACGATGTGAAGCGCCTCAACGAAACGATCGCGACGAATCAACAACAGCGGAAAAGCGCACAGTGAAATGGCAACTGAGGGAGATCGACATTGATGGCGATCGCCCTTTTGATCGGGTGCAGGAAAGTGCGTTGTGCGAACAGCGCTGGCCGGGGCAAAACCGCTATTTGCTGGTCAGCGGCGGTTTCACCCGGCTGCTGCACTGGCATGACGGCCTACTGACCTGTCGCGGCTGGGGTTGTGGGCGATGCAGTTGCTGACCCGCAGCGCCCGCGAACTGACCCAACGGCTCAACAGCCTGCCAGAGCCGCCGCACGATTGATTGCCTGTCATGATTATGCGTTATACAGCCATCCGTTATAAAAAATAAATAATACTGGAGACATCAATGCGATCACTCACTCGCAGAACGTTCGTCAAGCTCGGTGCGGGCAGCGCCATTACGCTGGCTGGCGGCTTTTTTCACGCTAACGCCGACACGACCGCGCCCGCCGGGCCGTTGCGCATTGCCATTATTTCGGATGTCCACGTCCACAATATTTACGGCAACTACGATTTTGACGGCCTGCCCGATGCGCAGACCGGAAAGAAGCTCACCATTCGCACTCTGAAAGATTCGGTGAATTCGACCCGCATCTTCAACGAACCCTACTTTGCGCTGCTGGCTGCGCTGGACGAATTGGCAACACAGCAGGTGAAATACGTCGTGCTGTCTGGCGATTATTCTGATGACGGTCAGCAGCCTACCGTAGAAGGCATTGCCGCCATCCTAACGCAGTATGAACAGCGCCACGGCATGCGCTTCTTCGCCACGCCCGGCAACCATGATGTTAATCGCCCACAGGGGGATGACTCCTGGCAAAGAATGCTCAACGCCGACGGCAGCAGCACCATGCTGAGCAGCAAACCCGGCGTTAAGCTCGGCGACGCGCAGTCGCTGATTGTCACCGCCAAAATGCAGGCGCTCGGCTATGAACGCGGCCTGCCGCTAATGAAGCCGTTTGGTTTCTTTAAACGCGACGACTTCCTGCACTGGGAAACGCCGTTTGGCGACAGCGATGAACTCAGTAAACGCCAGTACCTCGCGCGCTCGCCGGATGGCAGCAAGCAGTGGAATATTGTGGACGCGTCCTATCTGGTGGAGCCGGAAGCGGGACTGTGGCTGCTTTCCATCGATGCCAACGTGTATCAGGTCAAAGACGGCCCGGAGAAACGTGAAAGTATTGAAGGCTATTCAACCAGCAGTAACACGGGCTGGAATGCGCTGCTGACCGAGAAACCGTTCATGCTGCCGTGGGTGAAATCGGTAGTACAGCGGGCGAAAACGCAGAATAAGAAGCTGCTGGTGTTTTCGCACTACCCGCTGGTGGATTTTCTCGACGGTACGGTAGAGGACGAAAAGAAACTGTTTGGCAGCAACAGCTTCATTAAACGCACGCCGCGACTAGAGGTCGCCGAACAGGCGCTGGCAGCCGGAATCCGCCTGCACTTCAGCGGCCACCTGCACGTCAATGACACCGGCGTGTATCGCGGTTCACAGGGGACATTGGTGAATGTCGCAGTGCCGTCGCTGGCCGCTTATCCGCCCGCCATGAAGCTGGCGACCCTGCATAGCGATCGGGTCGATATCGATACGCTGGTGCTGCGCAACGTGCCGCAGTTCAACCATCTGTTCCGGTTTTATCAGAAAGAATTGGATCGCACCGGTGAACCACTGGGCGACATTCTGAAAAGCCGCGATTATTACGACTTCCTGCACCATCATCTGGCGCTACTGGTACGCCAGCGTTTTCTGGTGAAAGACTGGCCGGAAGATTTATCTCCTCTCATTAATACGCTGAACTGTGGCGATTTGCTGTGGATAGCGCAGCAGCAGGAAGCACTCAGCGCCAACGCGCTGCCTGACGCAGCCGCCCGCAAACCGAAGGCAGCCACAGGCACAGAAGGGTTACAGACTATTTCCCTGCTCACGCTGGTGACCGACTGGTACTGCCTGCGTAACGGCAGCGATCTCGCCTGGCAGGATATTCCGTCTGAGCGGGTGAAGCAGTACCGCGCGCTCTTGGCAGCCTACACGCCGACGGCCACGCTGCCGCCGGACAGCCTGCAATACCGCTTCGGCCTGATGCTGAAAATCCTCGCTGGTTATATCAACGATGAACCCGCCACTCGATTTGTGGTTGATATGCAGGGGAATTTCGTCACGGTGTGATGTGTTCTTTTAGTCACATTGGTTATGGTTATGCCGATGCGATTTCGTGCGCTTCGGGCACCGTTCTCTTCATGCTACGCCGTAGCACGCGCCCGACATAGGGGGCTACGCCAGCCCCCTATGAACCCCGGCTTTTGGCGGAAATTATGCCGTGAAGAGAAAAACCATCGCGATATGATTTAACTAGGTTTTGTCAGCAGTGTGGCGCACGAAATATAAGCACCATTCCTGCTCCTCACACCAAATCCCCCTAATGTCGACTTACATACTTTTTTACCGATTCCCTCTGTCGTCATCGACAAAAAGTGGTATGTTATAATATAACAAGCTAACCTTTTACCGATGACAATGACAAGTTTTTACTCCCTCTCTGCGCTAAAGCGCGTGTTACTGGTTTCCCTGCTGTTGTCGCTGTTGTGGCTATTAGTTGGGTGGGCGGTGATGTTGCCATGATTGCCCTACAGGAATTGGCCTTTGGCTACCGTCGCCAGCCACCGCTCGCGACACTCAGCGGATGCTTTCATCAGGGATCGCTGACGGCGATTATCGGTGCGAACGGCACGGGGAAATCAACCCTGTTGAAAACACTGGCAGGTCTGCTGCCGCCGCTTTCCGGCACCTTCAGCCTCGGTGACGGCGGCAAAAAAAAAGATAACGCTATCGGTTATTTACCGCAGCTCTCCGAATTCGATCGGCAGTTTCCTATCAGCGTACGCGATCTGGTACTGATGGGATCGCTGCCCCATCGTGGACTGTTACGGAGTATTAATGCCCGTTGGCATCGCAAAGCCACCGATGCGCTCGACGCCGTTTCCATGGCAGATTTCGCCGAGCGGCATATTGGCGTCTTGTCCGGTGGGCAGCTACAACGCGTGCTCTTCGCGCGGCTGCTGCTGACACAAGCGCCGATCATTCTGCTGGATGAGCCTTTTACCGGCATCGATAGCCACACCACGCAGGCACTCTTGCAGATTATCGAGCAGCTTCACGCCGAAGGCAAAACGGTCCTGGCCGTACTGCACGATCTGGAACTGGTCGATCAGCACTTTCCGACTATCCTGCACCTTACCCCGAACGGCCATCGCTGGGGGGACGCTCAACCGATCTTACACAGCCTGCGTAAGGCTGACAGCAATACGCCAATGCTCAGGATCGTTACGTCATGATGCTATTTCACCTGATGACTTCTCCTTTTGCCGAATTCGGTTTTATGCGTCGTGCGCTGGTCGGCTGTCTGGTCATCACGCTGAGCGCCACGCCGCTGGGCTGCTTCCTGCTATTGCGGCGCATGAGCCTGATTGGCGATGCGCTGTCGCACGCGGTCTTACCCGGCGTAGCCATCGGCTACCTCATCTCCGGGATGTCACTGCTGGCGATGGGAATCGGCGGTTTTATTGCGGGGCTATCCGTCGCCATGCTTTCCGGCTTTGTCACACGCCACACGGAATTAAAAGAGGACGCCAGCTTCGCCGGTTTTTACCTCGGTTCGCTGGCGCTCGGCGTTACGCTGGTTTCCCTACGTGGCTCCAGCGTCGATCTGCTGCATGTGCTGTTCGGATCGATTTTGGCGGTGGATCGCGCCGCGCTGATCGATATTGCGTTGATCGGATCGACCTCCTTGCTGGTGCTGGCCGTTCTTTATCGGGCGCTGGTGATTGAATCATTTGACGTCACGTTCCTGCGCATCACGTCAGGCCGCTATCGTGCGCTGATCCACGGCCTGTTTTTGTCGCTGGTGGTGCTGAATCTGGTGGCCGGATTCCAGCTGTTAGGCACGCTGATGACGGTCGGCATGATGATGCTGCCTGCCGCCAGCGCCCGGTTCTGGACGCAACGCCTGCCGGTCATGCTCGGTATTGCGGTGCTGCAAGGAATGCTCGCCAGCCTGATTGGGTTGCTGTGGTCTTACTACGCCGAACTACCTGCCGGGCCCGCCATTATCCTGACGATTACGCTGTTTTTCTGTTTCTCGGTCTGTGTCGGTCACCACGGTGGGCTGCTACGCCAGCGGCGTTGATCGATGAATCTCGTTATCTGTAACTTTCTGTGAGGGAAAAATGAAACGTTCACTGTTAGCTATCGCGTTATCCGGCCTGCTGCTTAGTCCACTGGCGATGGCAAAGAATCTTGATGTTGTTGCCAGCTTTTCCGTACTTGGCGATATGGTCAGCCACATCGGCGGCGATCGCGTGACCGTGACCGATCTGGTGAAACCCAATGGCGACCCGCATGAATTTGAACCGTCGCCGAAAGACAGCAAAACGCTGGCTCACGCCGATCTGGTTTTCGTGAACGGTCTGGGGCTGGAAGGCTGGCTCGACAGGCTGGTCACTGCCTCCGGCTATCGTGGTGACGTCATCACAGCATCAAGCGGCATTGAAACCCGCACGCTGGTGGAAGACGGAAAAACGGAAACTGACCCCCACGCCTGGAACAGCATGAGCAACGGCGTGATCTATGCACACAACATTGTCAACGCGCTAGTGAAAGCCGACCCTGCTAATACTGATTACTATCGTCAGCAGGGTGAAGCCTACATCAAGCAGCTACAGGAGCTGGATAGCTACGCGAAGAAAGCCTTTGCCGCGATTTCACCGGAAAAACGCAAGGTGCTGACCAGTCATGATGCGTTCGGCTATTTCAGCCAAGCCTACGGCGTGAAGTTCCTGTCGCCGGTGGGCTACTCCACCGACTCTGAAGCCAGCAGCAAAAAAGTGGCCTCGCTGATTAAACAAATCAAACAAGAGAAAGTAAAAAGCTACTTCATTGAAAACCAGACAGATGGGCGTCTGGTGAAGCAAATCGCCAATGCCAGCGGCGCACAGCCCGGTGGTGAATTGTACCCGGAAGCCCTGACCGATGCCTCCGGCCCCGCCGCAACCTATACGGCGGCGTTTAAGCACAACGTCGATACCCTCGCCGCCAGCATGAAGTAGATAAGCAATACTTAGCCAGCACACAAGGGATCAGGAAAGACAGCGCCACGGATGGCACTGGGTTTCGCTTACACCAGCGTCAGATTGAATGTTTTACCTTTCAGTTGCGCTTGCACCTCGGGCACCAACCCACTGTCCGTGATGATATCGGTTAGCTCCGACAACGGCGTCACGCAGAACAGCGAATACGCACCGTATTTACTGCTGTCAGCCAGCAAGACCCGGCGGCTGGCATTCACACCGAGATCCTGTTTCACGCCCGCTTTCTCTTCCGTCGGCGTGGTCACGCCTTTATCCAGGCTCCACGAGTTACAACTAATAAAGGCGATATCGGGGTAAATGCTGCGTAACAGACGACGGCCGTGTTCACCAATACAGGACTGGCTGCTGTCATCAATACGCCCACCGATAATCGTCACTTCGATCTGCTTGAACTCAGACAGAAACAGCGCAATTTGCAAATCGGCAGTAATCACCCGCAGCGGCAAATGCGTCAGGTTACGCGCCAGTTCCAGCATGGTCGTTCCCGCATCCAGTACCACCGCGCTGCCCGGTTTGACCAGCGTCGCGGCGTAGCGAGCTATCGCCTGCTTTTCCTGAAGACTGCGCTGTAATTTTTCATTCGTGGTCGGCTGGGAGGGAATAAAACGATTGAGCGTTACACCACCATGACTGCGGCTAATCACGCCCTGCTCGTCCAGCTTGATTAAATCACGACGGATCGTCGCCGGAGAGGCGTCGATCACGGACACCAACTCATCGACTGTTACCAGATTATGGCTTTTCAGATAATCCATAATCTGATCAAGGCGGCTCTGCCCTCTTACTTTATCCCCGCTCATGAGGAAAGCATCGGTTAATGTAGGCTCCACGGCGATATCCATCTTGCTGTTGTTAGGCTATCTATTCTTGATTGCAGGATACCAGAAACCTTTCCAAACGCGGGAAGGAAGATATCCTGCAATGCGCACTGTATCGCGTTTTATTCGCTTACAAAACCTGCCATCAACGGTGAGGCGTTGCCGTGAATCAGGCCAGCTGCATCGCGAGCTGAATAGAAATCGCCATGCTTTCAGACTTCGCTTTCCCCGTCCAGGCAATGTCAAACGCCGTACCGTGGTCAGCGGAGGTGCGAATAAACGGCAATCCGGCCGTGATGTTCACCCCATCATAGAAGCCCAGCAGTTTGAGCGGAATGTGTCCCTGATCGTGATACATCGCTACCACCATGTCGTACTGGCCTTCATACGCCTGCAAATAGACGGTATCCGGCGGGCACGGGCCATAAACATCAATACCTTTGGCCTTCATGGCTTCCACTGATGGCGACACGATTTTGATCTCTTCATCACCAAACAGGCCATTCTCCCCCGCATGCGGATTAACCCCGGCCACGGCGATACGTGGGTGGGTAAAACCGACACGTTTGAGGAACACATCCGCCATCTCGATCACCGTTTCCACACGATCGCGGTTCAGCGTATCCAGGAATTTACGCAGTGCGATGTGCGTTGAAACATGGATTACCTTCAGCTTGTCGGTATACAGCACCATCGCATAGTCGCGGCTGTTGGTCAGTTTCGCCAGCAGTTCGGTATGGCCCGGATAAAGGTGGCCTGCCGAGTGCAGCGCTTCTTTATTCAGCGGCGCGGTCGCAATCGCGTGGACTTCACCCGCCATCGCCAGCGACGTCGCTTTCTTGATACAGCGATAAGCCAAATCGCCCGCCTGCGCCTGAACAACGCCCGGCTCCAGCGCCTGAGGATCTTCCAGCGGCTCATCAATGATGTTGATCACGCCTGGCGCGAAGACAGCGTCAGCCGGTTTATCAATAATTTTCAGCTCGACAGCTGGCACCACATTCAGCGCCAGAATACGTCGCATCGTCTGTACGCAGCCCACCACCACGGCAGACGCGCCAGAAAGCTCGCCTTCGGCCAGAGACTTAATAATAATTTCCGGTCCAATCCCTGCCGGATCACCCATCGTTACCGCAATAATTTTACTCACTGACCTTCTCCTCAATAAAACGTAAAACGTCGAGCAAAGTAGTTTCGTTGCCAAAACCCCCCGCTTTAGTCATCACAGGGGTCGTGCCGACAACGCTGTTCAGCAGGTATCCCCAGGGTACACAGGATGCGATTTGCCCTTTAATCTGAAAGCCGGTCGCGCCCAGTGCGGTTGCCACGGCAATCGCAATATCACCACCGGATAAATACAACCCGCCCGGCAGAAACCGGTTAAATCTGTCCACTGCCGGGCCATTGAGTGCCTGAACAACGCTGCGCGTAAGTTCCCCCAGATAGTGGCTGATCGTTTCACCAAGCTGCTGTCGGCTAAGCCCAAGCTGCTGGCACCGCGCCTCGATCTCGAAGCGCTGATGTTCGTTATGGCAGGTACGAATAATGCAATGGTGGCCGTTCATCAGCGCCGTCACCGCGTCCTCACACTGGGAGGCCATGACGGTGGATGAATGGGGTGAAAAGAGCGCGTTGATATCGATATCAACCAGCGTGATATCACTGCGCAGTCGGATAGCCGCAATCTGTTTTTGAGCGATATCACTCATTGATCCCACGACAGCCAGCAGCGGCTTTGCCGTTTTGCGCGTAAAATCCTGTGTATTCGCCAATGCTTCACTCAAGCCTGCCGAGCCGACCAGTAAAGGACGAAACGGTAACGTCCTCGCGGCGTGAACGATATGCGTCAGATCGTCCTGCACGTCCGTATCAAGAATAATCAGACGTACGCCCTCGTCCGCCAACTGCTGCAAACGGTGGGCTAAATTGGCCTGACGTACCTCATCGAGGTGTATTTCCGCCACAGGCAAAGCGGTTTGTTCCGCCAGACGGGCAGCGATAGAAGCCGAGGTCACCGGCGTTTTCGGATCGCTGGCAAATTCAGTATCAGTAAGCAGACGCCCATTCACCCAGACTTCGCCTTGGTGGGTCACGCGTCCCAACGTCGGTGAAGCGGCGGCAATCAATGCAATGGGTATCCCGGAGGCAAAGAGAGCCGCGGTCACTTCTGATCCCAGGTTCCCACGCAGCGTCGAATCAATTTTCTTAACAATCCAGCCCTGACCACCGACGGTCAACCATGCTTCAACCGCTACGGTAGTACGCTGGAATGCTGTCTCTTCACTCGCCGCACGGCTGTCGGTGTTGATAACCAACGCATCGCCCAGTAAATCCGCATGCAGTTTATTAACGTCAAATACGACGCTAACCCGCGCGCCATGCTGCGCCAGACCGACGCCCGCATCATTGGCACCCGTAAAATCATCAGCAACTACTAATACCTGTTCTGCTGATTGCTGCACGTTTGGCATACCTCATCCCCGTGTCATGATTACCCGATAATGATTATATTGAATCACATTTGATTATATGTGAGCAATATCAAATTATTTAAAAGGAATTTCACCTATAAATTATCACCACGATGCGGAAAATGGCGTTTGGTTGTGATGAAACCAGCACCATTTGACTGAAATCAATCACTATCGCAACCATTATCATCGCGATAACGCTCTGGCGAAGAAGAGACAAGGCAAGGTAATAAGCATGAACATCAATAGCACTATCCTCAGCGGTTACCGGGTACTTCAGGACATCAGTCACCTGTTGGCAGGGAAACAGCACGTTTTATTTGTCACCGACAAAAACATCGTCGGACTGCCTGACGTTCAGGCGCTGATCGCACACGTTAAGCAAGCCGTTCCGGAGGTTCTGTTAATTGATAATGTTCCTGCCGAGCCAAGCCAGCATGACGTTGCCCAGATACTAAGCCAACTCACGCAAACCCAGACCGATCTGGTGATCGGCGTAGGTGGCGGTAGCGTACTGGATGTCGCCAAACTGCTTTCCGTGCTGTGCGCGGGCGATGACAGCGTCACGCTGGATAGCCTACTGGCAGGAGAGAAGCCGACTCGCCGCACGACATCCCTGCTCATCCCAACCACGGCAGGAACCGGTTCAGAGGCCACGCCGAATGCCATTCTGGCGATCCCGGAAAAAGAGACCAAGGTCGGCATTATTACGCCAGTGATGCTGCCGGACTACGTTGCGCTGTTGCCGGAACTGACCATCAGCATGCCGTCGCATATCGCCGCTTCAACCGGTATCGATGCGCTCTGCCACCTGATCGAGTGCTTCACCTCGACGATTGCCAACCCGGTCAGCGACAACTACGCGTTGATTGGCCTGAAAAAGCTGTTTGCCAACCTCGAAACCTCCGTGCGCGAACCGAACAATATGGAAGCCAAGCTCAATATGTTGTGGGCGTCCTATTACGGCGGGGCTGCTATTGCCCACTCGGGTACGCATCTGGTTCATGCCATGTCTTATCCGCTTGGCGGCAAATATCACATCCCGCACGGCGTGGCGAACGCCATCCTGCTCGCCCCTTGCATGCGTTTCGTGCAAGACGCCGCGCAGGACAAATTCGCACAGGCGTATGACCTACTGCCGGATGCCGACCTGACGTTGAGTACCGCGGAAAAAGCGCAGGCGCTGGTGGCCTATTTCAGCGAGTTGGTTAAACGACTCAATCTGCCTAACACCTTACAGCAGCTCGGCGTGGAAAAAGACCACCTGCCGTACCTGGTTGATGCTGCGCTACAGGTTCAACGTCTGATGAAAAATGTACCAACGCAGGTCAGCGCCGACGATGTCCGTGAGGTTTATCTGACCCTGTTTTAAAGCGCGCAGCGCTGAATAACACCGATGTCGCATCGAGATACACGGGGCGACCACAGGGGTGAGGCATCCCTACGGGAACCTCCTCCTGTGTTTCCCCTAACCACGGGTTTAAGTGGACGGTATTAGGCTCTAAATAATGCGGTTTTAAATTTTCATCTTTTTGATTACGTGTCACGAGGAAGAACAATGACTAAAAATATTACCGGCGTCCTAACCGCCATCGTCACGCCATTTGATAACCAGGGCGAATTTAACCCCGCAGCCATGCGCCTTCAGGTGCAGCGCCAGATGCGCTACGGCAACGGTATTTTCTGTAACGGCACCAACGGTGAGTTTTTCGTTCTACACACCGATGAGAAAGTTGCCGTCACAGAAACCTGCGTGGATGAAGTTGCCGGAAAAGTACCGGTTGTCGGCCACATCGGTGAAATCTCCACGCGGGAAACCATCAAGCTCGGTAAGCGCATCGCCGCGCTGGGTGTTGATGCCGTCTCGGTCATCACCCCGTATTTCATCCCACTCAAACAGGAAGAACTGATTGCCCACTACACCGCGGTCGCCGATGCACTGACTGTACCGGTGTTTCTCTACAACATTCCTGCACGCACGGGGAATACGCTGGCGCCGGAAACCGTCCGCACGCTGGCGGATCACCCGAACATCATCGGCATCAAAGACAGCGCAGGCAGCTATGAAAGCCTGAGCGGCTATGTGCAAGCGGTGAAAGGCGTACAGGGCTTTAACGTATTGAATGGCCCAGACTCGCTCATTCACCAGGGCTTTGTTGACGGCTGCTCCGCCTGTATTTCCGGGCTGGCTAACGTGGCACCGGAACCGATCAGCCAGATCTGGCACCGCTTCAACGCGGGCGACATTGAAGGCTCTCGTCAGGCACAAGAACAGGTTGCCGAATTGCGTAAGACACTGTACGCCATCGCATTCTCACCGGCTGTGGTGAAGAAAGCGCTGGCAATCATGGGTGAAGATGTCGGCGTCAGCCGCTATCCGATCCAGTTTTCCGCACAGGATGAAGACAACATCCGCAACATCCTTAATCAATTCTCGCAGTAACAGAGAAATATCAATTTCCACTTATAGGCCGAGAAGATATGAACCATTTTAATGTTACCGATACCCTCATCATTATTGGGATGATTGTGTTTTATATCGCATTCACCTCATGGTTAACGCTCAAATTACGCAGTAAATCCAGTACCGAGTTTATGGAAGGGTCACGCGCACTACCGGCGTTTATCGTTGGTATCCTGCTGATGACCGAATTCATCGGCGCCAAATCGACGGTCGGTACAGCACAGTCCGCTTTCGAGAACGGCATCGCGGCCTCTTGGTCAGTGATTGGAGCTGCTATTGGCTTCCTGTTGTTTGGGATGATTTTGGTTAAGAAAATCTACAACACCGGAAAGGTCACCATCTCTGGTGCGATCGCCGAGAAATACGGTACGTCCACCAAGAACATCATTTCCATTATCATGATCTATGCCCTGCTGCTGGTGAACGTGGGTAACTACGTCAGCGGTGCGGCAGCAATCTCCACCGTGCTGCACATCTCCCTGCCTGTAGCTGCGCTGATCACGGCGATTGTGAGTACCTTCTACTTCTATTTTGGCGGCCTAAAAGGCGTGGCTTATGTCACCCTGATTCATAGCGCCGTGAAGTACGTTGGCGTGATGATCATCCTGTACGTCGCGTTGAAAATGACTGGCGGCTTTAAGCCAATGATCGAACAAATGCCGGATTACTACTGGACGTGGGACGGTAAAATCGGCGCCAGCACCATTTTCGCCTGGCTGATCGGGACTATCGGTTCTATCTTCTGTACCCAGTTCGTTATTCAGGCTATTTCTGCCACCAAAGATGCAACTTCTGCAAAACGTGCAACATGGGTCGCCTTCCTCTTCTGCATGCCGATTGCCATCGCTATCGCGATTATCGGTGTCGCGGCGAAGTTTGCTCACCCTGAAATCAATAGCCTGTACGCTATGCCGATCTTTCTACAGGATATGAATCCATGGGTTGCAGGTTTGGTGACAACATCACTGGTCGCGTCGATATTTATCAGTGTGAGTACCGTAGCACTGGCGATTGCCTCACTGATTGTTAAAGACTTCTATGTCCCGTATTACAACCCAACGCCAGAAAAAGAGATGAAGATGACGCGGGTGTTCTCGCTCATCATCGGATTCCTGCCGCTGGTCTTCGTTTTACTCGTACCTGAAGTCCTGAAACTGTCATTCTTTACCCGTGCAATCCGCCTTTCTATCTCGGTGGTCGCCATCATTGCCTTCTATCTGCCGTTCTTTAACAGTACCCGAGGCGCCAACGCTAGCCTGATCTCTGCCTGCGTGGTCACTTCCATCTGGTACCTTCTCGGCAACCCGTATGGCATCGATAACATGTATGTTGCGTTGGCTACGCCAGCTATCGTCATGCTGATCGATCGCATGATTCCGAACAAAGAACACAAAATCAAAGTATCTCCACTGAAAACAAATCAGGAGCATGAGTCATGAGTAGCGAAACCATTACCGTAGAACGTAGCGGAAAAGTTCATCACGCAGAAGGCGATGCCGCGCGTCTGGATGCCTACATTCCATCGGAATGCCCGCAGAACCATGCCGCTAACCTACTCCATCTGCCAAATGGCGATGTCCTGTGCGTCTGGTTCGGTGGCACACAGGAAGGGATTGCAGATATCTCTATCTATATGTCCCGTCTGGTAAAAGGCAGCGGTGGCTGGAGTAAAGCCGTTAAGCTGTCCGAAGATGAGACTCGTTCCGAGCAGAACCCGGTGCTGTTCCTCGCACCCGATAACGTGCTGTGGCTGCTGTATACCGCGCAGAAATCCGGTAATCAGGACACCGCCATTGTACGCTACCGTCAGTCCACCGATTTCGGTGCCACCTGGGGCGAGATCGGCACGCTGCTCGATCAACCAGGTACCTTCATCCGCCAGCCCATCACTGTACTGGAAAACGGCGACTGGCTGCTGCCGGTGTTCTACTGCCGCGTACAGCCGGGTGAGAAATGGGTCGGCAACAACGATGACAGCGCCGTGAAAATCTCCAGCGATCAGGGAAAAACCTGGCAGGAATATCCGGTGCCAAACAGCACGGGTTGCGTGCATATGAACATCACCCTGTTGCAGGACGGCACGCTGCTGGCGCTGTACCGCAGCCGCTGGGCGGATTTCATCTATCAAAGTCGCTCAACGAATGGCGGTAAAACCTGGTCAGACCCAGTGCCGACCGATTTGCCGAACAACAACTCTTCCATTCAGGTGACCACGCTGAAGAATGGCCATCTGGCGCTGGTGTTCAACCATATGAGCGCCGCCGATGCCACCGAGCGCCGTCTGTCGCTGTACGATGAAATCGAGGATGAAGAGGACAAAGCCAGCAATGCCAAAATGCCGGAAGTGCAAGCGGGCAGCCGCAGCGCTTTCTGGGGTGCTCCACGCGCGCCGATGACGCTCGCCATTTCGGAAGACGGCGGTAAGAGCTGGCCGTGGCAGCGTAATATCGAAGTAGGTGACGGCTACTGCATGACCAATAACTCCACGGAAAAGCTGAACCGCGAGTTCTCTTACCCTAGCGTCAAACAGGCGCAGGACGGTAAGCTACACGTGGCATTCACCTACTTCCGTCAGGCGATCAAGCACGTCGTGGTGAGTGAGGAGTGGGTCAAGGCAGGTTAAGGCTGTAGATCGTTTAAAACCTGAGATACACGGAGCGACCATGGCGCGAGGCTTCCCTACGGGAACCTCATCCCCGTGTTTCTCCTAAAAGTAGGCTTAAGGTTAAATCACGCAGCTTTTTCTCTTTTCCAGCGGGGGATCTCCCCCGCTATACCTGGGATACGATTATGATTGCAGGAAACCTCAACACCCTCAAACTCGCCACACTGCCCGATGCGCTGTGGACTATTCTGTCCGCACCGGGCATGTCGTTAGCTGAACTGAATGCGCTGCCCGAAGGCCGTTATCAGCCGGAAGGCGCCGAATGGTTCTACAACATCGGCACCGTGAACACCGCACCGCGCGCCACGCGACATACCGAATTTCACAGCAACTATCTCGATATTCAACTGATTCTGGAAGGCGAGGAAATTATCGGTTACGGTCTGAATGATGTGCATGGTCAGCCCGCGACTGAACGTAAGCCGGATCTCTATATTCTGGATAATCCTCAGGTGCCGCATCAGATCCATCTGCGGGCAGGCGACTTTGTCACGTTTTATCCGGGCGAAGCGCATCAGGCGCTGTGTGCGATTAACGACAGCCCAGCCCCGGTCAAAAAAGCCGTGTTTAAAATCCCCGTCACGTTGTTGCAATAAGAACGGTTGTATCAGAACGGTTGAATATTAAGGAGACGTATTTCATGTCAGCGACAGCCCCTAAACACGTCCTAATTACCGGTAGCAGCTCAGGGATCGGTGCCGCCATCACACAAAAATTACTGGCGGAAGGCTGGCGGGTAACCGGTCTGTCACGCAAGCCGGGTGACTATTCACATCCACACTTTACCCACCGCGCGGTGGATATCATGGATACACCCGCGTTGACGGCCATTCTGGACGAGCTTACGCAGGTTGATGCCGTCATCCATGCCGCTGGCATTATGAAAGCCGCCCCGCTCGGTCAGCTTTCGCTGGAAGACGGTGAAACGCTATGGCGCTTGCATATCAACGCGGCACAGGTGCTTGCCGATCGTCTGGTCGGTAAACTACCGCAGGGTGGAAGAATTGTACTTCTGGGCAGCCGCACATCCAGCGGTTCGGCAGGACGTAGCCAGTACGTCACAACCAAATCCGCGATGATCGGTATGGCGAGAAGCTGGGCGGCAGAACTGGCTCCACGCGGCATAACGGTAAACATCGTCGCGCCGGGCGCCACAGAAACCCCGATGCTGACCATGCCGGGGCGGCAGAGTTCTCCGCCGAAGCTGCCGCCAATTGGGCGCTTCATCCAGCCACAGGAAGTGGCCGATCTGGTAGGTTATTTGCTCTCCCCTTCTGCGGCAGCCATTACCGGCCAGCAGTTGGTGATGTGTGGTGGTGCATCGCTGTAATTCATTACGATTCACGTTCCAAACCGGCCCCACAGGCCGGTTTAGCTAGCTGCTGGCACGAGGTTCAAAAATGAATTTTACCTTTTCCACTACGGGTGGGTGTTCGTCGTTGTCCATCATGGCGAGCACCAGGCGCCCGACCTCCACACCCAGCTTTTCATAATCAAGCCGCATCGCGGTTAGCGCCGGGAACGTGTGCTCACATTGTTCAGAACCATCAAGACAGGCAATCGCCAGATCGTAAGGGACTTTCATCAGCCGGCGCTGGCATTCAAAGAGCACGCCCAGTGCCATTTCCTCATGGCTACAGATAATCGCATCCAGTTCCGGCTGGTTTTGCAGTAGTTCCGTCATCGCATAGCGGCCAAACTGTAGGCTGGGGGCTTCCGGGATCGTAATTTTCAAATCCGCATTGTGATAGTGCGCCAGCATGGCTTTATTCCAGCCGTTCAACTGCTGTTTTTGCAAACGGTTATCCGTATGCGCGCCGATATAGGCGACGTGGCGATACCCCTTTTCCAGCAGGGAAATCGTCAACTGTTCTGCGGCTTCGGCAAGGGCGATATCAATAGTAATATTAGTATTCAGCGCGGCAGCGCCGGACACATTCACCGTAATGACGTTGCTGGCCTGTATGATGTCCTGAGTACGCTGTGAGAGTTGCGCACTGAACAGCACCAGCGCCGCTGGCCGCTGCTGCAAGAGTTTTTCCACCATGCCCGCTTCAGTGTGCTGACGGTATTCATGGCACCCCATGATTAACGACACGTTATGTTTGCTCACGGCCTGCTGTAATGCCTGCACAAAGCGAACACTGGCGCGATCTTGCTGAAAGGGGTACAGCACCGCAATCGTCGGCTGACAGGCGGATGCCAGCGTACCGGCTGCGCGGTTCGGCACATAGCCCAGCGTTTTGATCGCGTCATTGATTTTCTTCTGCGTGGCATCGGAGACCAGCCCCGGCTCCCTTAACGCACGGGACACCGTCATCGCCCCCACACCCGCATGGCTTGCAATATCCTGTAGCGTCACGCGACTGGTACTCTCGGTAAGCTGGCTGGCTTCTTGATTGGGTTCATAGCCTAATGTTCTGGCGGCCAGTTCCACTTTGCTGCGTAACTTCTCAGAGACCAGATCGGGTTTGCGCATCACGCGCGATACCGTCATCGTCCCGACGCCCGCGTAGTCAGCGACATCCTGTAGCGTAACCTTCCCGGTACTGCGACGCTTACGCATGTTCACTTCCTCTCCATTCGTCATTTTTCTCATCACGCGTTCGCGATCATCCACAGTGTGCCTGTATCGGTAGCGGGGAACAAATAATGGCCCCGCTTGTGCTAAGCCGGTCACAGTTAATGATAGATATATCAGTTAGCGCTATCTTTTTAGATTTTAATCACATTTTTTTCTCAATCGGCACACTATCCTGCGTTCAGAATGATACAGAGGTGACTCTAATGATTAACACTTTACTAACACCAGACGTTGTTCAGATTTTACCTGCCTGTGATGATTGGCGTCACGCTATCGCTTTATCCTGTCAGCCTTTATTGGATAATGGCTCGATTGAACCTACCTATATTGAGGCGATCTATCGCTCTCATGAGGCCATCGGTCCTTACTATGTCGTCGGCCCTGGGATGGCTATGCCGCATGCGCGCCCGGAAGATGGCGTGAACCAACTTGCCGTCAGCCTGACGCTGATTCGTGAGGGCGTGGTTTTCCATTCTGAAGGCAACGATCCCGTGCATTTACTGATTGTTCTGGCCGCCACGGACAGCAATAGCCACATCGATATTATTTCACAGCTCGCTCAGTTGTTCGACACGCCTGATGACGTCGCCGCGTTACTCCACGCGACGGACGTAGAGCAGGTGCTTTCCGTTATTTCTCGTTATTAATCGCCACCAGAGGACACAGATTATGAAAATTACAGTCGTATGCGGTAACGGCTTGGGTACCAGCCTGATGATGGAAATGAGTATTAAAAACATCGTTAAAGAGCTCGGCGTGGTTGCTGATGTGGATCACGTAGATTTAGGTTCAGCGAAAGGTACGGACAGCGACATCTTTGTCGGCACCAAAGATATTGCCGATCAGCTCGTCGCGCAGGCGGTAGGGGGAAAAATTGTTTCCCTGAATAACATGATCGACAAAGTGGCGATGAAAGAACGCCTGTCGGTCGCCCTGACAGAACTTGGCGCCTTATAAGCTAGGGGATCAAAAATGGAATTCTTCCGTTTTTTAATGAGTGATGTGCTGTCTGAACCGTCGATCCTGGTCGGTTTAATTGCGCTTATCGGCCTGATTGTACAGAAAAAACCGGCCACGGAGTGTATCAAAGGTACAGTGAAAACCGTGATGGGTTTCCTGATTCTCGGCGCAGGTGCCAGCCTGATTGTGTCCTCGCTAGGAGATTTTGCCGAGATTTTCCATCACGCGTTTGGTATCGCCGGGGTGGTGCCCAACAATGAAGCCATTGTCGCCGTCGCACAGAAGAACTTCGGCACCGAGATGGCGATGATCATGTTCTTCGCGATGGTCATTAATATCGCGATCGCCCGCTTTACGCCGTGGAAATACATTTTCCTGACCGGCCACCATACGCTATTTATGTCGATGATGGTTGCCGTGATTCTGGCGACGGCAGGCATGAAAGGAGTGCTGCTGATTACCGTTGGATCGCTGGTCGTTGGAGTATCGATGGTACTGTTTCCCGCCATTATTCACCCGTACATGAAGAAAGTAACGGGATCGGATGACGTCGCCTTTGGTCACTTCTCGGCAATATCGCAGTTGCTGTCAGCGTTTATCGGCAGCAAGTTTGGTGATAAAGAGAAATCAACCGAGGACATGGAAGTACCGAAGAGCCTGCTGTTCCTACGTGATACGCCCGTCGCCATCGCCTTTACCATGTTTTTCATCTTCATGTTTACCTGTCTGTTTGCTGGCCCGGAAGCGGTGAAAACGATGAATGCCGGTGGCAAAAACTGGTTCATGTTTTCGCTGATTCAATCCATTACCTTTGCCGCTGGCGTGTACATTGTGCTGCAAGGCGTGCGGATGGTGATTGCAGAAATCGTGCCCGCGTTTAAAGGCATTTCGGACAAACTGGTGCCCAATGCTAAACCCGCCCTGGATTGCCCCGTCGTCTTCCCCTACGCACCAAATGCCGTTCTGGTCGGCTTCCTGAGCAGCTTTGCAGCCGGGGTGGTCGGTATGGTACTGCTCTATCTGTTAGGTATGACAGTGATCATTCCTGGCGTGGTGCCACACTTCTTCGTCGGTGCAGCGGCTGGTGTTTTCGGTAACGCCACCGGCGGACGCCGCGGTGCGATTTTAGGTTCTTTTGCCAACGGACTTCTGATCACCTTCCTGCCTGTTTTTCTGCTGCCGGTTTTGGGTAGTATCGGACTCGCGAACACCACGTTTAGCGACTCCGACTTCGGCGCAGTGGGTATTCTGCTGGGTATTATTGTGCGCTAAGCGCCACAGTATTGATGTCATCCAACACACTGGTTTTCGTTAACGGGGGAAATGATGGAATTTTATTTAGATACGGCTGATGTGGTCGCAGTAGAACGGCTTGCTGGCGTGTTGCCGATTAAAGGCGTGACCACCAACCCGAGTATTGTCGCACGCGGGCAATCCGATATTTATACCGTGTTACGGGATATGCAGGACGTTCTCGGGGCTGAAGGACAGCTGTTTGCTCAGGTAATGTCTCGCGATCCGAAGGTGATGGTAGAAGAATCGTTGAAACTCAGGGAAGTCATTCCCTCTTTGGTCGTCAAAGTCCCGGTCACACACGCAGGCTTAAGTGCCATTAAGCAATTGACGGCATTGGATGTGCCTACCCTCGGCACCGCCGTCTACGGCGCGGGACAAGGGTTTTACGCCGCGCTGGCGGGAGCCCGCTATATCGCGCCTTACGTCAACCGCATTGATGCACAGGGTGGAGACGGGATTGCGCTCGTGAAAGAGCTGCAAACTCTGATTAACCTGCACAGCCCGCACACGCAGGTGCTGGCAGCCAGTTTTCGGACGCCGCGTCAGGTACTGGACTGCCTGCTGGCCGGGTGTCAGGCCATTACGGTTGACCCTGCCGTTGCCGAGCTGTTCCTGCAAGATCCGGCGGTTGACGATGCGCTTAACCGATTCGATCATGACTGGCAGGCGCGTTTCGGTCATGCCGATCTTGGCTGACGGATGGAAAACACCACTCGCCCGTCGAGTGGTGTTACTAAAATTATCGTGTGACTAAAAGGCTCGCGTTACCAGCACAATCAATGCAGAACGAACTCGCGATATTTTTCCACCAGCGTCAGAAAATCATCCAGTCCGCATAAAGACAGGCTTTCTTCGTCGTAATAACTCATGCCTTCTTCCAGCTCATCCGTGGTGAAAGACAGCTGATTCGCCTGCACCATCACTTCTTCTTCATCCAGAGACAGCGTGTATTCATGTCCCACGCGCCGCCACTGCCGTTCGCTGCCAGCCACTGAACGCGCCGCCGCTTCAACGTCAGCCAATATCGTCAGTTGGCCCTTCACTTCTTCATTGAACCAGTGTCCAATCGCTTCATGTCCCATCGACATACGAACGATGACCTGACCCGTCACATCCCGCAAAAATTCATAGTCCATGACGCCATCCTCACTGTGATGCTTCTTCTGTTCAGTTTAGTCGCCTCTACCTCCTGCCGTCGTGATGCACCTTCACCTTTAAGGCGTCCCTGTTGTGATCAGGGATGGAGAAATGAAGCAGGCAGAAAAAAAGGAGGCCTGTATAGGCCTCCTTCGGTGTAGAGATGCGAACTATAGCGAGTTAGACAGTCGTCTGGAAGATCACGCCATCCGCTTTCTCGGTATATTGACCTAACTGGTCAAAATTCAGATAGCGATAGGTGTCCTGCGCGGTTTTATCCACCTGCGACATGTAGGTCTGGTACTCTTCTGAGGTCGGCAGGCGACCTAGCAGAGAAGCCACCGCAGCCAGTTCGGCAGACGCCAGATACACGTTGGCACCGGTTCCCAAACGGTTCGGGAAGTTACGCGTTGAGGTCGAAACCACCGTAGCACCATCAGCCACGCGCGCTTGGTTACCCATGCACAGCGAACAGCCAGGGATCTCGATACGCGCACCGCTCTTACCAAACACGCTGTAGTAACCTTCTTCGGTCAACTGTGCCGCATCCATTTTGGTCGGCGGCGCAACCCACAGGCGGGTCGGCAACTGGCCTTTGTGGCTATCCAGCAGTTTACCTGCCGCACGGAAGTGCCCGATGTTAGTCATACAGGAACCGATAAAGACTTCATCAATCTTCTCGCCCTGCACGTCAGACAGCCAGCGCGCATCGTCTGGATCGTTCGGCGCACACAGGATCGGCTCTTTGATGTCGGCCAGATCGATCTCGATCACCGCCGCGTACTCGGCATCGGCATCCGCTTCCAGCAGTTGCGGATCGGCCAGCCATTTTTCCATACCCTGAATACGACGCTCTAATGTACGACGATCGCCATAACCTTCGGAGATCATCCACTTCAGCAGTACGATGTTGGAGTTCAGATACTCAATGATCGGTTCTTTATCCAGCTTGATCGTACAGCCTGCCGCAGAACGTTCCGCCGAGGCGTCAGTCAGTTCAAACGCCTGCTCGACTTTAAGATCCGGCAGACCTTCGATTTCCAGAATACGACCAGAGAAGATGTTCTTCTTACCTTTCTTCTCAACGGTCAGCAGGCCTTGCTTGATGGCATACAGCGGAATGGCGTGCACCAGATCGCGCAGGGTAATGCCCGGCTGCATTTTGCCTTTGAAGCGCACCAGAACAGATTCCGGCATATCCAGCGGCATCACGCCCGTCGCGGCGGCAAACGCCACCAGACCGGAGCCCGCCGGGAAAGAGATACCGATTGGGAAACGCGTATGGGAGTCACCGCCCGTACCAACGGTATCTGGCAGCAGCATGCGATTCAGCCAAGAGTGGATAACACCATCCCCCGGACGCAGCGAGACACCGCCACGGTTCATGATGAAATCAGGCAGCGTGTGGTGCGTGGTCACGTCAACCGGCTTCGGATAGGCGGCGGTGTGACAGAATGACTGCATCACCAGGTCGGCGGAGAAGCCCAGACAGGCCAGGTCTTTCAGCTCATCACGGGTCATTGGGCCGGTGGTGTCCTGTGAACCGACAGAGGTCATCTTCGGTTCGCAGTATTCGTCAGGGCGAATACCTGCGACGCCACAGGCACGGCCCACCATTTTCTGCGCCAGCGAGAAGCCTTTTTTGCTGGCTTCAACCGCTTTGGAAATACGGAAGACATCGCTGTGCGGCAAGCCCAGAGACTCACGCGCTTTGGAGGTCAGCCCGCGGCCGATAATCAGTGGAATACGGCCACCGGCACGCACTTCATCCAGCAATACGTCGGTCTTCAGCGCGAACGTCGCCAGAACTTCATTGGTGTCATGGCGGCGTACTTCACCTTCATACGGGTAAATGTCAATCACATCGCCCATATTCAGATCGTTCACATCCACTTCGATCGGCAGCGCACCAGCATCTTCCATCGTGTTGAAGAAGATCGGGGCGATCTTGCCGCCCAGCACCACACCACCGCCGCGTTTGTTCGGAACGTAAGGGATATCTTCGCCCATGAACCACAGCACGGAGTTGGTCGCCGATTTACGCGATGACCCTGTACCGACAACGTCGCCGACATAAGCCAGCGGGAAGCCTTTCTTGTTCAGTTCTTCGATCTGTTTGATCGGGCCCACGATGCCAGGCTGATCGGGATCGATACCTTCACGGGCGTTTTTCAGCATCGCCAGCGCGTGCAGCGGGATATCAGGGCGTGACCAGGCATCAGGTGCAGGAGATAAGTCATCCGTGTTGGTTTCACCAGTGACTTTAAAGACGGTAACGGTAATTTTTTCCGCCAGTTTCGGGCGGGACAGGAACCACTCGGCATCAGCCCAGGATTGAATCACTTTCTTGGCGTGCGCATTGCCCGCTTTCGCCTTTTCTTCCACATCGTAGAAGTTATCAAACATCAGCAGCGTGTGGGACAGCGCTTCGGCGGCAATCGGGGCCAGTTTGTCATTGTCTAACGCATCAATCAGCGGATGGATGTTATAACCCCCTTGCATGGTACCCAGCAGCTCAACCGCTTTTTCCTGAGTAACCAATGGGGAAGTGGCTTCGCCTTTGGCGACGGCAGCCAGAAAACCGGCCTTCACGTAGGCGGCTTCATCAACGCCGGGGGGGACACGGTTAATCAGCAGGTCAAGCAATGCTTCTTCTTCGCCCGCCGGGGGATTCTTGAGTGACTCAACCAGCGCGGCCATCTGCGTGGCATCTAACGGTTTAGGAACAATCCCCTGTGCAGCCCGGTCGGCTACGTGCTTACGATATTCTTCTAGCACGACGTTCTCCTCGCTCTCATTGTCTTCATTATGCCCGGCGCTCTTGTTCCCGCTTGTGGTGTCCATGCCTGGGTGTCAGCGTGTGGATGTAAGGTAGTAGAGTGTCCGGTCCAGCCTCGTCAGCATATCAGGATTTGAATTGATTGTTAATTCGTTCACATAATGGCAACATTAATTTTTATTCAACTGCACGATGTGACCCATTTCACTATCACTGAAAAATACCGACATCAGCAGAATAGCATGCCCCTGACAGGCCACACTATATATACACCCAAAGCCGATGCTATGATGGTCTCAATACATTAGATATAGCTAAATTAATCAGCAGAACAGTGCGGAGTAGCCCATGACGTTGAGCAATTCGGCTCGGGAATTCATGCAGAACGGTGCGGCAAAAGCCGCGGCGCTGCTGCGCGCGATTGGCAACGAAAACAGGCTGCTGGTGCTTTGCCTGCTTATCGAACAGGGTGAAATGTCGGTTGGTGCACTGCGTGAACACATCCCGCTCAGCCAGTCCGCTCTCTCACAACATCTGGCGAAAATGCGTGAAGAAGGATTGATTAGCTATCGACGCGAATCTCAAACGCTGTACTACCGCATCGAAAATCGGGATGTAGAACCCCTCGTCGCCACCTTAAAAACCCTTTTCTGTCCCTGATACCTGCAATAAAAACTTCCGGGAGAAATTTTTAACGTTGCGCAGCAACGGCCCGCAGGGTGGCGGCAGGGATGGCACGCCATAAAAAACGCCACTGGATTTCCCGTGGCGTTAACGATTAAGTGAGGCGTTATGATTTAGAACGACGTCTTCACACTCACAAAGAACGTCCGGCCCGGTTCGTTATAGGTTGCGGCACCTGCGCCTGCAATAGTGACAACACCATTATTCACCACGTCCTGTGCATTACCGGCACGGAACAGCCGTTTATCAAACAGGTTTTCTACGCCCCCCGTCACGCTCAGGTTCTTGTTAAACATATAGGTACTGCTTAACCCGAACAGCGCATAAGGGCTTAACTCATTGGTCGCACTACCGGTTACACGTTCACCTTTGTAGTTATACATCTTCGGCTTTTGACGACCATACCAGGTCATATCGGCCAGGAAAGAGAGGTTCTCCGTCGCCTGCCAGTCCACCGATGAATTCAGGGTAAATTCCGGTGTAATCGACAGATAATCGCCCGTGGTTTTATTTTTCGATTCCAGCATCCAGGTCAGATTGTTACGCCAATTGATGGTCTCAGTGACAGGAACCGTCAGGCTACCTTCCAATCCCTGAATGACGGCTTTCGGCACATTGCCCCACTGGAAGATATTCGCGTTAGCATATTGGGCATTGGTTCCACCTACTGCTTTGCCGATAACCGTGTTGCCGGCTTCAATCTTGTTACGGTAATCGTTATGGAAGTAGGTGACGCCAGCAATCAGGCCATCACGATGAAACTCCAGACCGATCTCTTTATTCAGGCTGGTTTCTGCCTTCAGGTTTTCATTACCGATCAGGTAACAGGACGTCCCACCCGCACAGCCTTGTCCACGGCTGTAGAGAAGGTAATTTTCGTTAGTCTGGTACAGGTTCGGCGCTTTATAAGCGCGGGCGATACCCAGCTTCAGCGTATAGTCATCGCCCAGTTCCTGCGACAGGTTGAGCGACGGGCTCCAGTTGGTACCAGCAGTGCTGTGATGATCGATACGCAGCGCTGGCGTCAACATGGTGCTATCCGTCAGTTCGACGTTATCTTCCACAAAGGCGGAAGCCAGACGCGCGGCGGATTTCTCACTGCGGCCACTGCTGCTCAGCGATCCCACGCTCCCCCCTTCGGTTGTCGTCTGTGTATTAGAAACCGGATCCGTCATCTTCTGTTCGTTCCACTCAACCCCGAACGTGAGTACCTGATCGACCCAGAGATTCAGCGGAAGATTGACCTCGTTGTGCGCGGTAAAATTATCCAGTTTGATGGTGCCATATTGGTTCGGATTGTTGGTATCAAAAATGCCTTCTAAGCCCCCGGACAGTCCCTCAAGGATACGGGTATTGTGCGTACGTTCATATTGCAGATACGACGTAGAACTGACGCCGCTGTCCCAGTAACCGCGATGCGTAACCGCAAAGTTCTGGCGGTACATGCGGTTGGTTTCCTTGCCATAATTACTGACAACCAGCGGGTTAGTGTTGGTGTTTTGCGAATCACCCGCATAGATATTGCCCTGACGACTGTAACCCGCTTCAAACTCCAGCGACTGTTGCTGGGTCATATCCCAACGCAACAGACCGTTGATATCTTTATTACGCACCCCTTCGCGCCCAGAAGGCAGTGAAGCTGACTGATTACCGGCGCGTGCAGACTGATGTCCTTCATTAATATCGCGTGCATCAGCCTGAGTTTTATTCAGGTTACCATACAGACGAAAGCTCAGGCTGTCGGTCAGGCCGCCCATCAGGCTGAAATCGGTACGCTTGGTGGCACCTTCCGAGCTATGCTCCGGCGCGTTCAGGTAAGTGTTCCAGGTACCGTGCCATTCCTGCGTCGGCTGTTTGGTGATGATGTTGACCACACCGCCCGCAGCACCGTTACCATAGCGCGCCGCCGCCGGGCCGCGCAGCACTTCAATACGCTCCACCATATCGGCAGGCACCCAGTTGGTGTCACCGCGGGTATCACGTTCACCACGCCAGCCGTAGCGCACGGCGGTACGGCTCGATACTGGCTTACCATCTACCAGAATTAGTGTGTTTTCCGGTCCCATACCGCGGATATCGATCTGGCGATTGTTACCGCGCTGGCCGCTGGTTGAGTTACCGGACAAATTGACGCCCGGCATGGTGCGAATCAGTTCTGACAGATCGTTAGCAGGCGGACGTTTGCTGATATCCTCAGCCGTAATTACCGATACGCCCGGAGCCTGACGGGTTTGCTCTGCGGCCGTCACTACCATCGTATCGCCCGATGTTTTCGTTTCGGCCTGATTCTGCACCTGAGGAGCAGGTTCTGTCGAAGGCGTGGTCGAGGTTTGCGCAGCGCTCAGAAACGATGTCATCCCGCAGCTAACGCCAATGAGCGTCGCCAGATAACGGCGCGATTGTGGTAGTTTCATCAAAATTATCCTGCCCTGTAAGAAATGAATAAGTAGTCTGAAAAAGGATCAACATCGCAGACGGTACAGCGACACCTAATGGCAATCAGCAACAGCGCTGAATAACGGCGGAGATAAAACGCGCAGACGTGGCGATTATCGGGAGAGGAATGTCATGCCTACGGGCATCACGTCGTGTTGTTATGAACTACTCTGTGTAATCAATCAGCCCTTTTCTCCGCATTGCCGGAAATGGAAAATGCATTTATCGTGCAATGTGACGCCCTCAACGAAAAATGCTATTGAGAAGTATTTGCATTACCATTTTGGCGCGGTCATTGTTACATTTGTCATTCAGGACGGGGTTTGCTCTAGCAGCAAAATGTTTTGCCAAAGCATCAAAATGGAAGGCGCAGGCCGAAGGGTTCAATCAGGTAGGTAATCACGTGCGCAGCTTCACTCAGTCATCAAAACCGATCTATAAAGATCACATCGTTCAGCAATCCAGTCTGGTCGCAAATAATTACCGTTTTATCGGCCCCCGGCTGATCGATAACACGCCAGTGCTCTTTGGGTCATTCACTGTCGTACAGCTCAATCCGCATCTGATCCTGCATACCGCAGATGTGATTAATCGCCACAATATGAAAACCCAAAATCTGCTGGATGACGCAATTAAACTCGCCATCGTGGTGAGCGGCAATGCGCATATCTCATTTGGCCACCAGGAGCTACATCTGGGAGAGAGCCAGCCGGCCTCGCTGATTGCGCTGACGGAGCCGACGATGTTTACCCGCATCGGCAAACGTGATGAATATGAGCGAACAATTACGCTGACGTTCGACAGAGAATGGCTGTACGGCAACATGATGGACACCGTTGGCGACTGGCAGGCCATCCACGATTTCACACAAACCCATCTGGCGACACACCTGTGGACACCGTCCCGACAGGCGCTGGCTATTGCCTTACAAACGCTGGATGCTGAACCTTGTCAAACGCCGCTCCAGCGCCTGTATCTGGAAATGCAGTGCATGAGCCTGATTATCGAGGCATTTACTTCATTGACCACCAGCGTGGCGCAGGAGAAAAGCAGCGGTGTCACCCTGCGCAGCTACCATCGCATTCAACAGATCAGAGATATGCTGGAAAGCGGCAGCGCCGACCATCTTTCGATGAGTGAGATCGCCAAAAGTGTCAACATGAGCGAAAGTACGCTACAGCGCCATTTTCGTCAGACGTTTAATATGAGCGTATTCGAATACCTGCGTAACTGTCGCTTGCAACGCGCCATGTTAGCCTTGCAGAAAGACGGTATCGGCATTGCGCAAGCAGCCAGCATCGCCGGTTACAACAGCCCCGCTAACTTTGCCACCGCTCTACGGCGTGCATTTGGCATCACCCCAGGGCAGCTAAAAGACCGCTTCTGACTCCGAAGCACTAATAACCAAATGGAATTTATTATTCTTTTCGGTTATTAATCGCTATTCAACAAGGCGCAGTAAATTACTATTTTTCTGCCAGTACACAGACGACCCATGACCAATCAGACTGATATCACCACAACGCTTGCCCACCATATCATCCACAGCGAACCCAATCGAGAAGCGATAGACGCCGCTCGTGACGGAGTGACTGACTTCATCTCCACCGCGCTTCCGATCGCACAGGGAGCCATTGCCGATAGCGGGCTTGCGCCGTTAAAACAGGTGTTCAGCGGCACGGACAGCCTGACGCGCAGTCTGATCCTGGGTTATTCCGGTCACGTACTGGACTTTGACGATTATCATCCGGCGTTTCGTGGACACCCGAGTACCGTCATTCTGCCCGCGCTGTTTGCCCTTGCCGCAGAGGATTCATCCGTGACGGAAGAGGCGTTTTTGGCGGCATACGTGATTGGCGTGGAAACCGCAGGCAGAATCGGGCTGGCATGTGGCCCGCGCCATTACAGCCTCGGCTACCACAATACAGC
Source organism: Pectobacterium artocarpous (assembly GCF_046159765.1). Classification (NCBI taxonomy): domain Bacteria; kingdom Pseudomonadati; phylum Pseudomonadota; class Gammaproteobacteria; order Enterobacterales; family Pectobacteriaceae; genus Pectobacterium; species Pectobacterium artocarpous. The sequence continues at coordinate 193,917 of NZ_JBJXVK010000002.1, read as the reverse complement.
AACGCTAGGCGCCATCGCCGCCGCTGCCGCCACGGCACGTCTGGCTGGCGCATCGGTGGCGCAGACACAAACGATTCTTGGCCTGGCCGCTACACAGGCCGCCGGGCTGCGGGCACAGTTTGGTTCAGCGGTTAAACCGCTACACGCCGGGCTTGCCGCCAGAGCGGGACTGACCGCTGTCAAGCTGGGGTTAGCGGGCTTTGAGGGTAATCAACAGCAGGTGATTGACGCCTTTCTTGCCGCACATGGCGATCAACAACAGCAGCCGGAGCTGTTGATTGAAAACTGGGGAGCGCCGTGGCGTATGCTTTCTCCCGGTCTGGAGTTCAAACGCTACCCGACCTGTGGTGGCACCCACAGCGCCGCCGAAGCTGCGTTTGCGTTGCGGGAGCAGTGGCATCAGCAGAATGGTGCGGATGCCGATCTGGCCGATGCTATCGAGCACATCACGGTGGCCTTCCCGCCAGGCGGCGATGTCGCGCCCTTTATCCGTAACGCGACAAACGGCGTAGAAGCACGATTCAGTCTGGAGTATGTGATTGCAGCAGCGCTAATTGAAGGGGAACTGAAGCTGGCGCATTTTTCGGAAGCACCGGTTGAAACCACAATCTCGGCACTGGCGAATCGCGTCATACGCCGTGCCGATGAAACCGCGCCACCCGACGAGCTTGACCCGGAAGCACGTTTTCATGAAGTTACACTGCACTTGCGTAACGGCGGCACGCTAATTCAGCGCACCACGCGTCAGGAAACCTCGGCGCGCCCGACTGACCTCCATGCCAAGCTGCGCCAAACCCTCGGTTCGTTAACGCACCTCGACAGCGACCAGATCGCCGACCGTTGCGCGTTACGGCAGGAAGGCGATTTGCGCTATTTACTCGGGCTACTGTTTTAATTTTCCACGACTAAAATCGCAATAACGGTTTTAGGTATCTGGCGCTGTCGATCACTCTCTTATCGGCAGCGCCGTTATCAACACACCGCTACAGCAACTCAATCTGCCTGATGGGAAAGCCATTTCCCTTTTTCATCAAAGACCGTCACACCCGGCTCACTGGAGTAGCTCCCTTCTCCCAGTGGTTTATAGTGAGTCGCCAGTATATGGGGAGCACGATATTTAAAATCGAAATAGCCCTCATCAGGGTTCTTGATAATCAACTTGCCTGTGCTATCGATCAGACCTTCGTTTACTTTGAAGTAGCGATCATCAAGGTTGTTTTTAAAAGACGTCGCTTCCTCATACGTAAACAGGTTCTTTCTCTCTTGCTCAGGAATAGCCGGGAAACCCGTCACATCGAGCTGACGTAATACATGCAGGAACATCAGGCGTTCCAGCGGCGTTCCTGCATCTTTTGGTACTAAAAATTGTAATGTAAGCCCACTTCCCACATTCACATCGTATTCATAGCCGACAAATGCGCTGTCACCATAAATAAAAATGTTATCGACTTCTTTTCCTTCAGGAACGATCTCTTTGGTTTCAGCCATGAGCTCGGGAATAGATTGAGGAGAGACTTTAAAATAAACGTCATACTTAAAGCTTTCCGACGGAAACTTTATCTCAATACGCGTTTTTGACATGCTCCGTTTAATAAAGCGTTCCGGCTTTTCCATGCGCTGTTCAAGTTTTTTCCATATCGCTTTGTGCATATCGGCAATAGCAAACTCGTCGGCGATCTTAACACCATACTTCGCTTCCAACGCCTGCTGAGATAATGCCAGATCGTACATCGACAGCTTCTGTTCACCGCGGTAGCGTTCATCCATCGTCCGTAATACGGCAAACGCTTTGGCTAACGCAACGGAGTCTTCAGCATTCGCTAATCCAATAAAATAGCGGTGCTTCGCCTCATCATATTGAAAATAAACGGCTTCCAGTTTGCCCTGTTGATTATCGTATGCCGCACCGTTTTCCGATTGGAACAACACCCCTTTTTGCCCTTCCAGCCACGATGCCAGAGTAAAATCCGCTTTCGCCGCACTCACGGTAAACAGGTCAACGTCGGTGTTATTCTGCCGATCGCGATAGGTATAGATCTGCGTGTCTTTATTTTCCCGATCGATAAGCAGACGCCCCATCCTGCGCACATAAGTCCCGTGTTCCCGTAGGCTCAGCTTGTCGTATAGGTTAAACGGCAGCTTAATCGTAAAGTCATCTTCAGGATGAAAGGGAATACCAGGAAAATCGTTCATTGGCGCGTGGTTGAATGCTGCTTTCTCTTCAAGAAGCCACGCCTGATAGGCTTTTTTATGTTCGTCAAAACGTTGCTTGATCTTAAGTAAATCGGGTGACTGTTCTTCCGTCTTTTTCAAGACCATGGTGATTTCACAATAATAAAACGCACAGGCAGCGCTTTTATCCGAGACGAATTGCACCGTGTTTTTCCCGGTGATTTTTAGCGTGTGCCACATACCGTTGATCTGTATACGGTTGTCTTTCATTTCCTTGGTATATTCGCCCTCCGCGCTGTAGTAACTCACCTGCGTCGGCGTCAGATTAAAATAGAGGTCGTTTTTAATGCTTTTGAGGTTTTGCGCGATATGATCCTGAAGCTCATCTCTGTTTTTATTCGCTTCTTTATGCTCGCTGTTATCAAACACCACGCGAATATCTTCAACCAGATATTTCCCCTCTCGAAGCTTTTCTTCTCCGTTACAGCCTGACAGCCATAACGTCATGATTAAAACACCCAGGTATTTCTTCATCACTGCATCCCTGTAAAATTAAAAAGCCTCTGAATGCTACAGCACGCAGAGGCGAGTCATACATCAGTAATCTGATGTTATCAAAAAACTTATTATCATTCAGGCACTGGCGGCTAGGGCTTTAACCAGTGGTCCAGAAAGCGAAAGACATCTTCCTGTTGCTCCTGGTAGAAAACGTGTCCCAGTTCAGGCCAGATCTTGGTTTGCAGCTTGCTCTCCGCCCGCTGGGACTGCCAGACCTTGTGCATCTTGGCGTAAGCATCTTCAACCGATTGCGTCGGGAACAGTTTGTCTTTGCCGCCGTTAAATAACAGCATCGGTTTTGGCGCAGCGACGCTCGCCACATCCGGAAAATCAAAGCGTGTCGGTTGCCCCGGATGCAACATGTAGAAGGCCGATTGTCCTCTCAGCACATTGTTACCCGGCGTCATCAGGCCGTCGTACGTGCCAATCCAGGACACCGCCGCCGTTGCCGCTACCTTGTCCGACAGCGCCGCGAGCTGCCAGGCGCGGTAGGCTCCCATCGAGAAACCCACGACGCCGATACGTTGCTTATCAACCTGCTCAAGTGATGCCAGAAAGTCCGTCGCCCGCATATCCTCATAGGCCATCAGCCCCGCGAGCGATCGCCCCAGATTAAAGAAATTGCTCGCCAGCGCCTGCTGCTGCTCATATTTGATCGGCCCGCGCGCGCCCCAACCTAGCGCATCCACCGCCAGCACCACATAGCCCCGTTTCGCCAGCTCATCCCCGACAAAGCGCCCAGTGAAAAACTTATCGGCCCATGCCTGTGCAGAATCAAGCTGTGCGTCATTGCCCCACGGCTTGATCATCTTCTCTTTGCCGATATCAAACTTCGCGCCGTGGTCATGCAGCAGGATCACCGCCGGATGTGGCCCCGTGCTTTTTGGCGTCAGGAGCAACGCGTCTACGCGGCTTTCATCGGTCAGATTGAAGGCGACTTTCTCCGCCGTGTAGCTGCCGCGATCTTGTTTCTCAATCGCTTGTGGCGCGAAATCTTTGGTGGAATCTGGCGTCAGAAGCAGCGAACGCAACGTTTTTCTCGACTGGGATTGCCACTGCCTAAAATCCGTAAAATTCCCAGAAAGCCAGGAATCCGAGTAGGTCATCTGCTGTTTAAGCTGCGGATAAAATGAAGGGAGTCCTTCATCCGTCACCGCCTGATCCGTCGCTGATTGAAGAGTAGGTTTCATATCGTTCGCCATCAGTGAAGGGCTAGCCAGCAAAGCCGCCAGTAGCCAGACAGAGGTGCGCAAGGTATTAAGATTCATCATAACCTCAAAAACAAAACGTCGTTTCTTTTTTGAGTTTTGATTGTAATTGACGCGGCTAAAAATAAACGGACGGAGGGCGCATTCTGCGAAGGGGCCCTAAAAAATAATCTTATTACGTTGAACGAAAATCGACACGATTGAGATCTGCCGAGAACACATTATTTAGATACGGTATAAACACTTTCCTACCTCACTAGAAAGATCATTCCTTCTCCAAGATAGAAGCTGGTATTCGGCGGCTGGTTATAGCCCGCGTTCTGTGCTGCAAAGGGCTGGGCATTGCTTACCTGCCAGACTTCTCCATTCATGAACCACTGGTCAGCGGCCATCTACAGCCAATCCTGACCGACTATGTAGAGTGCAGCGGCGTCTTCCATGTGTTGTGGCCTGCCAGCAACCCCCCTTCACCCAAAGTACGGGCACTCGTGGATTTCCTCTGTGCGCGGGTATTTCCCGCATCCGATAGCTAAAAAAAATCCGGCACCTGTAAAGGTACCGGATTGAATTCACACTATTCGCCCCTGAGAGAGCTTACTTCTTCTTCGCTTTCGGGTTCGGCAGGTCGGTGATGCTGCCTTCAAAGATTTCAGCGGCCAGACCAACAGACTCATGCAGCGTTGGGTGCGCATGGATGGTCAGTGCGATGTCTTCTGCATCACAGCCCATTTCGATCGCCAGACCGATTTCGCCTAACAGTTCACCACCGTTAGTACCGACAATCGCCCCACCGATAACACGGTGCGTTTCTTTGTCGAAAATCAGTTTGGTCATACCGTCAGCACAGTCAGACGCGATAGCACGGCCAGACGCCGCCCATGGGAAGGTCGCGGTTTCGTAGCTGATGCCTTTTTCTTTCGCTTCTTTCTCGGTCAGACCCACCCACGCCACTTCCGGTTCAGTATAGGCGATAGAAGGAATCACTTTCGGATCGAAATAGTGTTTCTTACCGGAGATCACTTCGGCAGCAACGTGGCCTTCATGCACGCCTTTGTGCGCCAGCATCGGCTGACCGACGATGTCGCCGATAGCGTAGATGTGCGGCACGTTGGTGCGCATTTGCTTATCAACGTGGATAAAGCCGCGATCGTCAACTTCCACGCCCGCTTTGCCAGCATCCAGGTTTTTGCCGTTCGGTACTCGACCGATGGCCACCAGAACCGCATCGTAACGCTGTGGTTCGGCTGGTGCTTTTTTACCTTCCATCGTCACATAGATGCCGTCTTCTTTGGCTTCTACTGCCGTCACTTTGGTTTCCAGCATCAGATTGAACTGCTTGCTGATACGCTTGGTGAAGACTTTGATGATGTCTTTGTCAGCAGCCGGAATCACCTGATCGAACATTTCAACGACGTCAATCTGTGAACCCAGAGCGTGGTAAACGGTACCCATTTCCAGACCGATGATACCGCCGCCCATCACCAACAGACGTCCTGGGACGCTTTTCAGCTCCAGCGCATCGGTAGAATCCCATACGCGCGGGTCATCATGAGGAATGAAAGGCAGTTGGATCGGACGTGAACCCGCAGCGATAATGGCGTTATCGAAGTTGATCGTCGTTTTGCCGTTTTCACCATCAACTTCCAACGTATTGGCACCGGTGAATTTACCCAGACCATTAACCACTTTAACTTTACGGCCTTTTGCCATACCAGCCAGACCACCGGTCAGTTGGGCAATGACTTTTTCTTTCCATAGACGGATTTTATCAATGTCGGTTTTAGGTTCACCGAACACGATACCGTGTTCCGCTAGCGCTTTGGCTTCTTCAATAACTTTTGCTACGTGCAGCAGGGCTTTGGAAGGAATACAACCCACATTCAGACACACCCCACCCAGCGTGGAGTAGCGCTCTACCAGTACAGTTTCCAGACCCAAATCCGCCGCGCGGAATGCAGCAGAGTAACCCGCGGGGCCGGCACCAAGTACCACTACCTGAGCTTTAATTTCAGTACTCATCATGACCTCTTAATTAATTTCCGGCGGGTCTGTGACGTCACACCCGTCATCGTTCCGATCAGGTGCGTGTTTAATAACGCCCTCTTCCACCGGGACGTGTCTTTGCCGCTGTAGTTTACAAAATCGTTAACAATTTTGAAACAACAAGCGACTAACGATTTGTCCATAATCACTGACGGCTGTAACACATTACAGCTTATCAGAAAAAAGCCGGCCGTCAGGCCGGCTTTTCGATTACATCACCAGACGGCGGATGTCAGACAACGTGTTGTTAATGATGGTAATGAAGCGAGCACCATCAGCACCGTCAATGACACGGTGGTCGAAAGACAGAGACATCGGCATCATCAGACGCGGAGTGAACTCTTTACCATTCCAAACCGGTTCCATCGCAGACTTGGACACACCCAGAATAGCCACTTCAGGCGCGTTGACGATCGGCGCAAAGTGCGTAGTCCCGATACCGCCCAGGCTGGAGATGGTGAAGCATCCGCCCTGCATTTCGCCAGCCGTCAGCTTACCGTCACGGGCTTTCTTGGAGATCGTCATCAGTTCACGAGACAGCTCAATGATGCCTTTCTTGTTCACGTCTTTGAATACGGGAACCACCAGACCATTCGGGGTATCAACCGCGACACCAATGTTGATGTATTTCTTCAGCGTCAGACGTTGAGCATCTTCGGACAGTGAACTGTTGAAACGTGGCATTTGCTCAAGCGCAGCAGCAACGGCTTTCATGATGAAGACAACTGGGGTGATCTTCACATCCAGTTTGCGTTTCTCAGCTTCCACGTTCTGCTGTTTACGGAACGCTTCCAGTTCGGTGATGTCGGTTTTGTCGAAGTGCGTAACGTGCGGGATCATCACCCAGTTACGGCTCAGGTTAGCACCAGAGATTTTCTGGATGCGGCCCAGTTCCACTTCTTCCACTTCACCAAACTTGCTGAAGTCGACTTTCGGCCACGGCAGCATGCCCGGCAAACCGCCGCCAGCGGCAGCCGCTGGTGCAGACTCCGCGCGTTTCACCGCATCTTTCACGTAAGCCTGAACGTCTTCGCGCAGGATACGGCCTTTACGACCAGAACCCTTCACTTTTGCCAGATTCACACCGAATTCACGGGCCAGACGACGGATAACCGGCGTCGCGTGAACGTACGCGTCGTTCTCAGCAAATTCGCTCTTGCCTTCCGCTTTCGCAGCCGGTGCAGCAGCAGGTTTTGCCGCTGGAGCCGGTGCAGTCGCGTCTTGCTTGGCAGCCGGAGCTGGGGCCGCAGTAGGTGCAGCGCCTTCGACTTCGAAGACCATAATCAGTGAACCGGTTTTCACTTTGTCACCGGTGCTGATTTTGATTTCTTTAACCGTACCCGCGAATGGCGCAGGCACTTCCATTGACGCCTTGTCGCCTTCAACGGTAATCAGTGATTGTTCAGCCGCGATTTTATCGCCAACTTTCACCATCACTTCAGTCACTTCAACTTCATCGCCGCCGATATCCGGTACGTTGACGTCTTTCGCCGCAGAGGCCGCTGGCGCAGCCGCAGCTGGCGCCGCGTCTTGTGCCGGAGCTGCAGGTGCAGCACCCGCGACTTCAAATACCATGATCAGTGAGCCGGTAGAGACTTTATCGCCCGTGCTGATTTTGATCTCTTTAACCGTACCTGCGAAAGGTGCCGGGACTTCCATCGACGCTTTGTCACCTTCAACCGTGATCAGCGACTGTTCTGCTTCAACTTTATCGCCAACCTTCACCAGCACTTCGGTGACTTCAACTTCATCTGCACCGATGTCCGGTACGTTGATTTCGATAGCCATGTAATCTTTACCTCTTATGCCAGACGCGGGTTAACTTTATCTGCATCGATGTTGAATTTAGTGATGGCATCAGCAACCACTTTCTTATCGATTTCACCGCGTTTAGCCAGTTCACCCAGAGCCGCAACCACGACGTAAGACGCATCCACTTCAAAGTGGTGACGCAGGTTCTCACGGCTGTCAGAACGACCGAAACCGTCAGTACCCAGCACGCGGTAATCGCTAGCCGGAACGAAGTTACGGATTTGCTCAGCAAACAGCTTCATGTAGTCAGTAGAAGCAACCGCTGGCGCATCGCTCAGTACCTGAGCCACGTAAGGGACGCGTGGCGTTTCGGTCGGATGCAGCATGTTCCAACGCTCACAATCCTGGCCTTCGCGAGCCAATTCAGTGAAGGAGGTTACGCTGAATACGTCAGAACCCACACCGTAGTCTTTCGCCAGAATCTGAGCCGCTTCACGTACGTGACGCAGAATAGAACCAGAGCCCAAAAGTTGAACTTTACCTTTGCTACCTTCAACCGTTTCCAGCTTGTAGATACCCTTACGAATACCTTCTTCCGCACCTTGCGGCATCGCAGGCATGTGGTAGTTTTCGTTCAGCGTGGTGATATAGTAGTAAATGTTTTCCTGCGCGTCGCCGTACATGCGATGCAGACCGTCATGCATGATCACCGCCACTTCATAGGCGAATGCTGGATCGTAGGAAATACAGTTCGGGATAGTCAGCGACTGAATGTGGCTGTGGCCATCTTCATGCTGCAAACCTTCGCCGTTCAGCGTTGTACGACCGGAAGTACCACCGATCAGGAAGCCGCGCGCCTGTTGGTCACCCGCTGCCCAGCACAGGTCGCCAATACGTTGGAAACCAAACATGGAGTAGTAGATGTAGAACGGAATCATCGGCAGGTTGTTGGTGCTGTAAGACGTTGCCGCCGCCAGCCAGGAAGAGCCTGCGCCCAGTTCGTTGATACCTTCTTGCAGGATCTGACCTTTCAGGTCTTCTTTGTAGTAAGCAACTTGCTCACGGTCCTGCGGGGTGTACTGCTGGCCGTTCGGGCTATAAATACCGATCTGGCGGAACAGACCTTCCATACCGAAGGTACGCGCTTCGTCGGCGATGATTGGAACCAGACGATCTTTGATAGACTGGTTCTTCAGCATCACGTTCAGGGCACGTACAAACGCGATAGTGGTAGAGATCTCTTTGTTCTGCTCTTCCAGCAGGGTGCTGAAATCTTCCAGCGTTGGCAGGTCCAGCTTCTCGTCAAAGTTCGGCTGACGAGACGGCAGGTAGCCCCCCAAGGCCTGACGGCGCTCATGCAGGTATTTGTACTCTGCTGAATCTTTATCGAAAGTGATGTACGGCAGTTTTTCGATGTCGTCATCAGACACTGGCACGTTGAAGCGGTCACGGAAGTAGCGCACGCCATCCATATTAACTTTCTTAACCTGGTGAGCGATGTTCTTGCCTTCCGCCGCGTCGCCCATACCATAACCTTTAATGGTATGCGCCAGAATAACAGTTGGCTTGCCTTTGGTGTCCTGCGCTTTTTTTAGTGCAGCGTAGACTTTCTTCGGATCGTGACCACCACGGTTCAGTGACCAAATCTGATCGTCAGTCCAGTCTTTAACCAGTTCAGCCGTCTCCGGGTATTTACCGAAGAAGTGCTCACGCACATAGGCACCGTTTTTGGATTTGAAAGTCTGGTAGTCACCGTCGACAGTTTCGTCCATCAGTTGGATCAGTTTACCGCTGGTGTCTTTACGCAGCAGTTCGTCCCAACGGTCACCCCACATGACCTTGATCACATCCCAGCCAGCGCCACTGAAGATGCCCTCAAGTTCGTTGATGATTTTACCATTACCTGTAACCGGACCATCCAGACGTTGCAGGTTACAGTTAATGACGAACACCAGGTTGTCCAGTTTTTCACGGGTCGCGATAGTGATCGCACCTTTGGATTCTGGTTCGTCCATCTCACCGTCACCCAGGAAAGCATAAACGGTTTGTTTAGAGGTATCTTTCAGACCACGGTTTTCCAGATACTTCAGGAATTTAGCCTGGTAGATAGCACCAATCGGGCCCAGCCCCATAGAAACAGTCGGGAACTGCCAGAAGTCCGGCATCAGTTTAGGGTGTGGATAAGAAGACAGACCGTTACCGTGAACTTCCTGACGGAAGTTGTTCATTTGGTCTTCTGTCAAGCGACCTTCAAGGAAGGCACGAGCGTAAACGCCCGGAGAAATGTGGCCCTGGAAGTAAACCAGGTCGCCGCCGTCCTGCGCAGTGCGAGCACGGAAGAAATGGTTAAAACACACTTCATAGAAAGTGGCGGAAGACTGGAAAGAAGCCATGTGGCCACCCAGATCCAGATCTTTTTTCGAAGCACGCAGTACTGTCATGATCGCGTTCCAGCGGATTGCTGAGCGAATACGACGTTCCAGATCCAGATTACCAGGGTACTCCGGCTCGTCTTCCACTGCGATGGTGTTGATGTATTGACGTGCAGCCGTACCAGCAGCAACGCTGACACCGCCTTTACGTGCTTCACTCAGAACCTGATCAATCAGGAACTGGGCGCGTTCAACACCCTCTTCACGGATGACCGATTCGATCGCCTGCAGCCAGTCGCGGGTTTCGATCGGATCCACGTCATTATTTAAACGATCTGACATGGTTATTCCTTATCTTCTCTAATAAGTTGGTTTGTTGGAGCCTGTCTTCCTGCATTCTGGTTTATATGTAGCCATAAACAAAAACGCATGAAGACAGGCTCATCGTCGTGATTACCGCATTCAGAGCACCAAAAATACGGGTGCTCAGTCCCTGCGTTGCTGGAGCCGACGCAGCGATCTCTCGCGCCGACTATGTTCCCGGTTAAGATCCAGCAATACTTCCTCAATAAACGCCAGATGACGGTGTGATGCTTCGCGCGCCTTCTCTGGCTCACGGGCAACAATCGCCTCAAAAATGCTGGCGCGATGAATGCTCACCTGAGCCAACACTTCACGGCTCAAATAAAGCAACTCAAAATTCTGCCTTACGTTTTGCTCAAGCATTGGCCCCATACAGCGCACCAAATGCAGCAAAACCACATTATGCGTGGCTTCTGTTACAGCAACCTGATACTGCATAACGGCTTCTGACTCGGCATTCAGATCGCCCGCTTCCCTCGCTTTCTCAATCACGGCATGACAATCCCGGATACGTTGCAGATCCGACGCTGTGCCACGCAGTGCAGCGTAGTAGGCAGCAATGCCTTCCAGCGCATGACGCGTTTCCAGAAGATCGAACTGTGATTCGGGATGTGTGCTCAGTAATTCTGCCAGCGGATCGCTGACGCTTTGCCATAGATTAGCTTGAACGAAGGTTCCACCGCCCTGACGGCGCAAAAGGAGACCTTTGGCTTCAAGACGTTGAATGGCTTCTCTCAGAGAAGGGCGGGAAACATCGAACTGTTTTGCCAGTTCGCGCTCCGGTGGGAGCTTCTCGCCGGGGCGCAAGGTTCCCTCAAGTATCAGAAACTCCAACTGCTGCTCAATCACATCTGACAGTTTGGGCTGACGGATCTTGCTGTATGCCATAGTGAATTCTTCTCTGCGAATGGCGCGGAGTCAATTGGTAATACCAATTTCAAAAACGTGACGCTAAAGTAACAAAGTATTCACCTTCTGTCCATAAGGACCTTGAGCTAAATCACCAATCCCACCAGATTTTAACAAATGCACGAGAAACCTGCGGCAAAGTGATAGCCCGCCTGTGGTATGACCATTAATCCCTTCTGTCTATATTTTAACTTTTTTGAAACGAAAAGCAGGCATTGCTGAACCGTTTAAATGCACAAATAATGAATTTTAATTCAAAAAATAATAATTTTTATTCATTGTAAAAAAGAGAATTACCTGCCAATCCTCTGCGTAGTCAACGCCATTTTTACAGCGGGGATAAAGAGATAATAAAAAGGAGTAAATCCAAAGAAGTATCAAACACGCAATACCCTACCGATTTACTCGTAGTTATGAAGTCAATCTGGGAAAGGTAAAAATTTTGATATTGCGATAGTTTTTGATTATCAGACGATAAGAAATCAGTGCAATCTTGTGCGCATACCACTATTCTCTGGCAAACGGTAGTCGTTTTCTTATTTTAAGAAGTATCACTCCGTAAAAATAAAATTACACAAACGTACAGTCACTCATACGCGTGTTCGTTCACACCGTGTTTTTTACTTGCACTGGCAGAGGGTTAAATTTGATGGATAATCAACAAGCGGACGGCACGCTAAAGCGTGGTTTGAAAAACCGTCATATTCAGTTGATTGCCTTGGGTGGCGCGGTAGGTACTGGCCTCTTTCTTGGTATTGCGCAAACAATCAAAATGGCTGGGCCATCGGTTCTGCTAGGCTATGCGATTGGCGGGTTGATCGCTTTTCTCATTATGCGCCAGTTGGGCGAGATGGTCGTTGAAGAGCCGGTAGCCGGATCGTTCAGCCACTTTGCTTATAAATACTGGGGCGATTTCGCTGGATTTGCATCGGGATGGAACTACTGGGTACTGTATGTTCTGGTCGCGATGGCCGAGCTCAGCGCCGTTGGGATTTACGTCCAGTACTGGTGGCCAGACATTCCGACCTGGGTATCCGCCGCCGTCTTCTTCCTGCTGATTAACGCCATCAATCTGGCGAACGTCAAAGTCTACGGTGAGATGGAGTTCTGGTTCGCTATCATCAAAGTCGCCGCGATTATTGGCATGATCGTTTTTGGCGGCTGGCTGCTTCTCAGTGGTACAGGCGGGCCGGAAGCCACCGTGACCAACCTGTGGGCGCAGGGCGGGTTCTTCCCGAATGGCGTGCTTGGTTTGGTGATGGCGATGGCCGTTATCATGTTCTCATTTGGCGGGCTAGAACTGGTGGGGATTACCGCAGCAGAAGCGGATGACCCAGAGAAAAGTATTCCACGCGCCACCAATCAGGTTATCTATCGCATACTGATTTTCTACATCGGTTCACTCGCTATCCTGTTGTCACTTTACCCGTGGGGCAAAGTCGTGGAAGGCGGTAGCCCATTTGTCATGATCTTCCATGAACTGAACAGCAACGTCGTAGCAACGGTGCTGAACATCGTGGTTCTGACCGCAGCACTCTCGGTTTATAACAGTTGCGTCTATTGCAACAGCCGCATGCTTTTCGGTCTGGCGAAACAGGGTAATGGACCGAAAATACTGGAAACCGTCGATCGTCGTGGCGTGCCGGTTGTCGCTATCGGTATCTCCGCGCTGGCCACGGCGCTGTGCGTATTGATCAATTACCTTATTCCAGGTAAAGCCTTCGAGCTGCTGATGGCGCTGGTTGTGTCCGCTCTTGTGATTAACTGGGCGATGATCAGTCTCGCGCACCTGAAGTTCCGGACGCAAAAGGACAAAGAAGGTACGGTGACCAAGTTTAAAGCACTGCTTTATCCGCTGGGTAACTACCTCTGTCTGCTGTTCCTGACCGGTATACTGGTCATCATGTTCCTGACGCCAGGCATTCAGATTTCCGTCATGCTGATTCCGGTCTGGCTGTTTATTCTGGCCGTAGGCTACTTTATCAAAAAGAAAAATCAGGCGAAATAACACGATTCAGCCTTCACCACTTCGCTTTCTATGGCCGACGCTGTCGGCCATTTTCATATTTGCCATCTCCATCACACTTTTACTCACCCGGCTCATTTGTCCATTTTTGCAACCGATTTTATACGCTCTTTTATCCCTATCGAGAGGAATAATCGTGCTTACATGTTAAGTACAGGAGTCGTATTCATGAAGAACAACGCACTGTCTGTTAAAGAAAAGATCGGCTACGGAATGGGTGACGCAGGATGCAACATGATTGGCGGTGCCATCATGTTATTTCTGAGCTATTTCTACACGGATATCTATGGACTTTCGCCGGCTCTGGTAGGAACGCTGCTGCTCTCTATTCGCGTCATCGATGCCGTCACAGACCCGATTATGGGCGCGATCGCCGATAGAACGCAGAGCCGCTGGGGCCGCTTTCGTCCCTATTTGCTTTGGGTTTGCGTACCTTACGTTCTGTTTAGCGTACTCATGTTCACCACCCCAGACTGGAGCTACAACGGCAAAGTTATTTATGCCTTTATCACCTATTTCCTTATGTCGTTAACCTACACGGCTATCAACATCCCCTACTGCTCACTTGGCGGCGTGATCACCGCGGACCCACATGAACGGGTTTCCTGTCAGTCATACCGTTTCATCATGGTCGGTATTGCCACGCTCATTCTCTCCTCAACGCTCTTGCCGATGGCCGAATGGTTCGGCGGCGAAGACAAAGCGCGTGGTTACCAAATGTCGATGGGCGTAATGGCGATCATTGCCCTTTTCATGTTTCTCTTTTGCTTTGCCACCGTTCAGGAGCGGATTAAACCCGCCATTCCGACTAACGATGCACTAAAAGCAGACTTGAAAGATGTCTGGAAAAATGACCAATGGTCACGAATCCTGTTGTTAACGCTGTGCAACGTCTGCCCCGGATTCATTCGCATGGCAGCCACGATGTATTACGTTACCTGGGTGATGGAAAAGTCAGCCTCATTCGCCAGCCTGTTCATCAGCCTAGGCGTAGTAGGCATGATGTTCGGCAGCGCGCTGGCAAAACCCCTTACCGACCGTTTCTGTAAACTGAAAGTGTTTTTCTGGGTCAACATCGCACTGGCGATCTTTTCCTGTACCTTCTACTTCTTCAACCCTCACCTGACCAGCTTCATTCTGGTGATGTATTTCCTACTGAATGTCCTGCATCAAATCCCCTCTCCGCTTCATTGGTCGCTGATGGCCGACGTAGATGATTACGGCGAGTGGAAAACTGGCAAGCGAATCACAGGAATCAGCTTCTCAGGCAATCTGTTCTTCCTGAAAGTCGGGTTGGCAATTGCCGGTGCAATGGTCGGCTTCCTGTTGTCCTACTATGGTTATGATGCCAGTGCCACACAGCAAAATGCAGAAGCCATGAATGGCATCGTGATGTTGTTCACCATTATTCCCGGCGTAGGTTACTTGATCACCGCTGGCGTTGTACGTTTACTGAAAGTCGATCGCCAACTCATGAAGCAAATACAAATTGATTTGGAAAAACGGCGTAATAACTATCGAGAGCTGAGCGATAGCTACAGCCGTCAGCCACTCAGCGTAAAAACAGGAGGAAAGAATGATGACCCCACATCAATGGCCTAACCCACTCATTGAACAACGGGCAGACCCTTTCATTCTTCGCCATACGGATGGCCAATACTATTTTATTGCCTCAGTTCCTGAATACAATCGGCTCGAAATTCGTCGGGCCAGCTCGCTGGAGGCGCTTCCCCACGCCACCCCAGTGACGATCTGGCGCAAGCATGAATGCGGCCCGTTAAGTTCGCTGATTTGGGCACCGGAACTGCACGTCATTAATGGCAAATGGTATGTCTATTTCGCCGCAGCACCGACAGAGGAAATCAAGGATGGTTTATTCCAGCACCGCATGTTTGCCTTGGAATGCGCAGACAGCGATCCGCTAAAAGGCAACTGGGTTGAAAGAGGCCGGATTTACACACAGTTCGATACTTTCTCACTGGATGCCACCCACTTTGAACACAGAGAAAAACATTACTATCTGTGGGCGCAAAAGGATCCCGCCATTGTGGGCAACTCGAACCTGTATCTGGCGGAAATGGAAAACCCGTGGACGCTGAAAGGCACGCCCGTCATGTTGAGTAAACCGGAACTTCCGTGGGAAGTGAGAGGTTTTAAGGTCAACGAAGGCCCCGCCGTCATCACACATGGCGAACGCCTTTTTATCACTTACTCCGCCAGCGCCACCGATGAAAATTACTGTATCGGCTTACTGTGGGCGAATGCAGACAGCGATCTGTTGAACCCGACAAGCTGGCATAAATCACAACAGCCCGTCTTTACCACCAACTGGGAAAACCGACAATTTGGGCCTGGGCATAATAGCTTTACTCAAACAGAAACGGGCGAGGACGTATTGGTTTACCATGCCCGCAATTACACGGAAATCGAAGGCGATCCGCTGTATGATCCAAACCGCCATACGCGAATTAAAACGTTCAGTTGGAATCGTGACGGCATGCCCGAGTTCGGTGAACCGCCCGCAGACAGCCAATAAGCGAGAAACGGTTGCGTTGGAAAGAACCCTGGGAAACTATACCAGCGCACCATATATCGTCAGAAGCGCGACAACCACCACCAGCACCAACGTCACCTTTTTAGCCAGCGTCACAGCAGCTTTCGGCGTTTCGACAGGGTCAATATGGGGTTCACGCGCCAGAGAAAATTGCGCCAGTTGAGTGAGTACCCAATATTGCGAACTGCGAAAATCCCCCAGCGAGGCGAACCAGGCCGGAAGCGCTTTTTCGCCGTGCCCCAGCAAAGCGTAAGCGGCACCTGCCAAACGTGCAGGAATCCAGTCAAGCCAATGCAGCAAGCTATCCACACCAGACTGCGCGCGTTCCAACGGGGTGTGATGGCGAGCAAGCCAGGTCTGTCTGGCGCGTAAATACGCATACCCCATCAGCGCAATAGGCCCGAATGATCCAGCCGCGATGAACCAGAACAGCGGGGCCAAATAAAAGCGGAAATTTATCCACAGCAGCGCATTTTGCAGTTCTTTCAACTGCTCGCTTTCCCCCGTACCAACGGGCAGACCGTGAATCAACGCCAGTTCCGCCGCCATTTCCCGGCTGGCATCCGCCTCGCCGCGCTGCGCCGCCTGCAAATAGCGCCGATAGTGCTGACGAATTTCACCCGCGCCAACACACATCAGGCTGATAACAATCCACATCAGAAAAGAAATCAAGCCGAACAGAATACCGCTGGTGAGCCACAGCAGGCCAGCCACGATGCCCATGCTGCACAACATCAGAAACAGCGTTTGAAATAAAGACGGGGATGGAACGTGCCGGAATACGACCTCAAGCCGATGATCGATCTGCCAGTGCTCCCCCTGTTTGAACAAGCGCTCCCAGGCCAGCGTAAGCAACAGTGTAAACAGCGTCATTAATCTAGGCTCCCTTTGTTCTCTGTCCAGTTTTCTTGTAGCTGACGATGATAGCCGTCCCAGTCAAATGCCGGGCCGGGATCGGTTTTACGGCCCGGAGCAATGTCGCTGTGTCCGGTAATTCGCGATAACGTGATGGGATAAGTCCGCATTAATAGACGTGTAATCGCCACCAGAGAGTGATATTGCTCCATGGTAAAAGGCAGCGTATCCGTCCCTTCCAACTCAATGCCAATAGAGAAATCGTTACAGCGTTCGCGACCTTCAAACGCCGAAACACCAGCATGCCAGGCGCGCTGATCGAACGACACATACTGTGTGATCTGTCCGTCACGGCGAATCAGGCAGTGTGCCGCGACGCGTAAATGAGAAATATCGGCGAAATAGGGATGCACCGAGGGATCCAAAGTAGCCGTAAACAGTTGGTCAATATAGGGACCGCCAAACTCACCGGGCGGCAGACTAATATTGTGGATCACCAGTAGGGAAGGCACCTCATTATTCGGGCGGCCATCATAATGCGGTGAAGGCGTGTGTGTAATGTCGGATAACCAGCCATTTTCCAAAAGCATCAGCGATAACCTCGCATCGTATCGTTTGCCGGCTGAATCAGGCGAAAAATCAATTTCAGGAGTAAAAGGCGTAAAAACCATGTAGCCAAAAATCCTTGTATCCAAGATACCATGTTTCACGTCATGCTATCTATTCAACTGGGTATCAATAGGTTTTACCGTTTGTTTTGTGATGTTCTCGCCGCTTTCCTGTTCACTCTTGCTCTTAATCCCCTTTTCAGCCAGATGAAATCCCCAATACTAAAATGTGATTAAAATCACATTAAAAATGTAATAACACAATAAAAGGCAATCGTTTTCGTGCATTGCATCTATTTTTACTTAAAATGCATGACAAAATTATCTTCTGATTTTTTTAGATATTGCCAAAACTTATTCCACGATTTTACGCATGGCGTAAATGACGTCTAACACTATGGTACTTAAGATGAAAAAAACTTTCGCCGCAGGCGCCTTGTTCGCACTGTCATGCTCAATGCCTGCCCTTGCCGACAGCAATAAAGCCGAATACCTCTCCGACTGGTGGCACCAAAGCATTAACGTCGTCGGCAGCGCCCACACACGTTTTGGACCGCAACTGAACAGCACGACCTATCTGGAATACGAAGCGTTTGCGCGTAAAGACTGGTTCGATTTCTACGGCTACGCCGATGCGCCTAAGTTTTTTGGTGGCGATCCCGACAGCCGTGGCATTTGGGACAAAGGCTCACCTCTGTTTGTCGAGATCGAACCACGTTTCTCCATTGATAAACTGACGGGAGCTGACCTGAGCTTTGGTCCGTTTAAAGAGTGGTATCTCGCCAATAACGTGATTTACGATATGGGTCGCAACAGCGGTTCGCGCCAGAGCACCTGGTACATGGGCTTAGGTACCGATATTGATACCGGTACCGACCTGTCTCTGTCATTAAACGGCTATGCCAAATACCAATGGCAAAACTATGGTGCAGCTAACGAAAACGAGTGGGACGGCTACCGTGTAAAAGTGAAATACTCTTACCCACTAGGTTCTCTGCTGGGCGGCAACGTCTCATATATCAGCTTCACCAATTTCGATTTTGGTTCAGAGCTGCGTGATAAATCGAATGCCAGCCGTACCAACAACTCCATCGCCTCCAGCCATATTCTGGCGTTAGGCTACGACCACTGGCACTACTCTTTCGTCGCACGTTATTTCCACAACGGCGGTCAATGGGCTGATGGCGCAGAACTCAATTTCGGCAAAGGTCCGTTTGAAGTGAAATCTACCGGCTGGGGTTACTATCTGGTCGTCGGTTACAACTTCTAAAACCGCATGCCCCTTTCCGGCGACCAGCGATGTTCGCCGGAAGATAAATAACATTAATACATTGAATATTAAAAATTATTCATTCTGGATGTCCTGATATAAACAAGGTAGCATAGACCTCCGAATCCCCCCTTCGGAGTTTTGTCATGTCAACGCGTCGCTACAGTCAGGAACAACGCCAAAAAGCCTTGCTCGCTCGTATTGCACAAGATATCCCCGCCAGCGTGCAGCTGGCATTGCGTGAAGATTTAGGTGGCATCGTCGATGCTAATCAAGACATTACCGCCCTTCTGTTACCCGACAACGAGACCGTCAGCGCACGCATTATCACGCGTGAAGCGGGTATCTTCTGCGGTGCACGCTGGCTTGAGGAAGTCTTTTCTCAATTGGGCGATACGACAACCATTGTCTGGCACGTCGCCGATGGCGACACCATCGTCCCCAACCAAACGCTATGTGACATCACGGGGCCAGCCAAGCAGCTTCTGACGGGAGAACGCACGGCGCTGAATTTCCTGCAAACGCTGTCTGGCGTCGCAACGGAAGTCAACCGCTATACTGCCGTATTGCAGGGAACACGCACCCGGCTGCTGGATACACGTAAGACGCTGCCGGGGCTGCGCACCGCGCTGAAATACGCCGTATCATGCGGCGGCGGCGACAACCATCGGCTCGGCCTATCCGATGCGTTCCTGATCAAGGAAAACCACATCATCGCCGCTGGCTCCATCAAAAATGCAGTAGAAAAAGCACAATCTCTGCGCAGCGATGTTCCGGTAGAGGTTGAGGTCGAATCGCTGAATGAGTTACAGCAGGCGCTGGAAGCGGGTGCTGATATCATCATGCTGGATAATTTCAGTCTGGATAACATCCGGGAAGCCGTTAACATCACACAAGGCCGTGCACTGCTGGAGATATCCGGTAATGTCACCCTCGACACGCTGCGTGGCTATGCAGAAACCGGCGTGGACTATATCTCGGTGGGAGCATTGACCAAGCACGTGCAGGCACTCGATTTATCCATGCGCTTTATTTAATCGTTCTTCTTTTTTGCCAACGAGGTGCCCTCTCGCACCTCGTTCTCGCGACTTAATGTCCCATTCTTCCCACCATCGTAATAATGAAAGCGTCCTGCGCTGCGCAAACCTTCTTTGCTGATAGCAACGAAAATTGCGTACCTGCCCGCAAAAATTTTTCAATGTTCTGCAAATCGCTAAAAACACGTCGGAGCGCTTTCCTATTTTGATTTTCCCTGCTCGTCAGCCTTCATTCCTTTTTCTATGCTGCCAGCCATTCGTATGGATTTATTTGCCACAAAATTTATATGCAACAACAGGGAAATCAACATGACAACACAACAAGGATTCACACTGATTGAGCTGATGATCGTCATTGCGATCGTCGCCATCCTCAGCGCCATTGGCGTCCCCGCCTATCAAGGTTATCTGCAAAAAGCGGCGCTGACGGACATGCTGCAAACCATGGTGTCTTACAAAACACCGGTCGATCTCTGCGGTCTGGAAAATGCCGGCTTTACGGCCTGCAACGCAGGCAATCAGGGCATTCCAGGGAGCAAATCCTCACGCTATGTCAGCGCCGTTAGCGTTGCCCAAGGGGTGATTACGCTCACCGGACAATCCACTCTGCAAGGGCTGCGCGTTATTCTGACGCCAACGTGGGATACCGAAACTGGTGCTTCACGCTGGACGAAAAACTGCGCCACGGAAGACGGCACAGAGAGCCTGAAAGCCGCCTGTCAGGATGTTTTCCGTTTCGATAACACGGCAGGTTAATCATGACTGATTCAGCCTTTTCCTCTGAGCATACGCTCAGCGAACTACAGACACTATGTCAACGTTATCAGGCATTACTACTGAGCCTCGATGAACAAACGCTGTCAGTCGCCGTCACAACGTCTCCTTCTGCAGAGATGATTGCCGCACTACGTTTCGCCAGTAATCGCCGAATCATGGTGGAGCAATGGCCACAGGCCAGAATGGAACAGCAGCTTAACCCCGTGAACGCCGTTGCCGAGCCTGCAGAAACCTACCATGCCAGCACTTATCACAACAGCAGCGGGCAACAGGATCATGGCGACGGCTCTCCCGTTGCACAATTTATCCATCAAACACTGCGTCTCGCCGTTCAGCGACGCGCCTCTGATATTCACTTTGAACCGTTACTGGACAGCTATCGCGTGCGGCTACGTATCGATGGCGTACTACAGGCAATCTCCGCACCGCCCCCAGAACTCACAAACCGTATTACCGCGCGGCTGAAAATCATGGGCAAGTTAAACATTGCCGAACGGCGGTTGCCGCAAGACGGGCAATTCAGCCTGATACTGGATCAACAAGCTTACTCGTTGCGCATCGCTACGCTCCCCATGCAACAGGGAGAAAAAGTCGTATTGCGTATTTTGCAAACGCATCAGCAGGAGTTGGTACTAGATAAACTTGGGCTTACCGCCAAAGCATTACAGCAGGTGATTAACGTGCTGAGTGCCTCGCAGGGGATGCTGTTAGTCACAGGTCCGACAGGCAGTGGAAAAACCGTCACGCTTTACAGCGCGATACGCTGGCTGAACGAGTGCAGCCGCAATATCTGTAGCGTAGAAGATCCCATCGAAATTCCCTTGCAGGGTATCAACCAAACGGCAATCAACCCCAAAGCGGAACTGGGCTTTGGCCAAATTTTACGAGCGCTGCTGCGACAGGATCCTGATGTGATTATGATCGGCGAAATCCGCGATGCCGAAACCGCAGAAATTGCGGTAAAAGCCGCACAAACCGGCCATCTGGTCATGTCCACATTGCATACCAATTCTGCCGTAGAAACGCTGACCCGCCTCAGCCATCTGGGCATCCCCGGGTATCTGTTAGCCGCAGCGCTAAAACTCATCATCGCACAACGCCTTGTACGTCGGTTATGCCCGCACTGCAAAACGCCGGGAGAGCCACGCCTTTCACTGCCAGACCTATGGCAAGGGCCACTGCACCATTGGCACGCCCGCGGCTGTAACCACTGTTTCTCTGGCTACTATGGTCGAGTAGCGCTCTATGAATTACTGCCCATCACGCCAGATTTTCAGGCAGCGTTAGCAGGCAACGCCAGCGCAGGGGAATTATCGGCACTGGCTCGCAATTCAGGTTTCCCGACATTGCTGGCCGCAGGGCTTGAACTAGTCAACGACGGCTTGACCTCACTCGCTGAAGTCTATCGTGCTGTAGGTGACGATCGTGCCATGAGTCAGGAGATGCAATGCGGCTAGCACGTTTATATCACTGGCAGGCTATTACGTCCGAAGGTGAATTTATCTACGGCGAACTCATTAGCACACAACGCCAGCATGCCTATGCCAGCCTGATAGCCCAAGGCTACCAGCCGCTCATCGTAAAGGCAGGCCACTATCTGTCGAGCCGCTACTGGAAGCGCGAACAGCTAGGCGAGTTAATCAAACAGCTTGCTGCTCTGCTACAAGCCGGATTGCCACTGCTAGACGCATTAAAACTGGTGGCGGAACAGCATGAGCGCCCCGGCTGGCGCTGCGTATTACGGGATATTCGTACCCGCGTTGCCCAGGGAAGTGCACTGTCTGAAGCATTACAGGAATACCCTCATATCTTTCCCGTTCTGTATCGTTCTCTTATTGCCGTTGGCGAATTAACCGGGAAGCTCGACACATGCTGTCTACAGTTAGCCCAACAGCAGGAAAAACAATCCAGACTGCAACAGAAAGTCGTGAAGGCACTGCGCTATCCCTGCTTTGTTTTGACAATCGCGGTACTGGTCAGCGTGATGATGTTAACACTGGTTCTGCCCGAATTTGCGACGCTCTACGCCTCATTTGATACACCATTACCGTGGTTTACCCTGCAACTGCTTTATCTGGCAGAGGTTATCGCGGGCTACGGATTCATGGGATTGCTGTCGCTTGGTTGCCTAATAGTGGGATACGTCCGCTTGAGGCAGAAAAAGCCATTATGGAAAATCAGAGAACAAGAATGGCTGCTGAAGCTTCCCATCGTATCGGGTCTGCTACGCGGTAAGTCTCTGAACCAGATCTTCAATATTCTTTCCATGACGCAGCAGGCTGGTTTGACGCTGCCAGAAGGGCTGGATGCCGCCGCGACGATCCGTCACCCGCTTTATCAGACCGCGATTCAACAAATACAAACGCAACTGCATCAGGGCACGTCGCTGTACCATGCCACACAGCAGCACGCCTCTCTGTTCCCCGCACCTTGTCCGCAGTTAATTCGCGTGGGGGAAGAAACCGGTGCACTGGATACGATCTTTACACAACTGGCAGAATGGCATGAAGGACGGGTGCAACAGCAGGCCGACATACTGACCCAAACGCTAGAACCGTTGCTGATGGTGGTCGTAGGGGGAATGGTCGGGGCGCTAGTGGTTGGCATGTATTTGCCTATCTTCCAACTGGGAAATGTATTGGCCGGGGCCTGAACCGACCAATACAGCACCAAAAAACGACAAGTTATACCGCCCCACCACCGTTAGCGACAGAAAGAGGGCGCGAAACAGCAGCAGCTACCCGTTGAAAATACGGTTTTCCTGCTCGGCAACGCGGATAAACGTTGTACGCTTCGTCAGTTCCTTCAAACGGGATGCACCGACATAGGTACAGGCCGAACGCAGGCCGCCAAGAATATCGCGCACGGTATTGTCTACCGGACCGCGTAGAGGCAATTTCACGGTTTTTCCTTCCGCAGCCCGGTACTCCGCCACGCCGCCGACATGACGCTCCATCGCGGATGCAGAACTCATGCCGTAGAACAGCATCATTTTCTCGCCGTTTTCTTCGACGATGGTTCCTTCACACTCATCATGCCCTGCCAGCATACCGCCCAACATGACAAAATCGGCTCCGCCACCAAAGGCTTTCGCTACATCGCCCGGCATGGCACAACCACCGTCGCTCACGATTTGTCCACCGAGACCATGTGCCGCATCAGCGCATTCAATCACCGCAGAAAGCTGAGGGTAACCAACTCCCGTTTTAACGCGCGTCGTGCAGACAGAACCGGGGCCAATACCGACTTTCACAATATCTGCACCGGAGAGAATCAGTTCTTCAACCATTTCGCCAGTCACGACGTTTCCCGCACAGATAACCTTGTCCGGGCAAGCCTCACGCGCTCTTTGCAAGAAGGTCACAAAGTGTTCAGAGTAGCCATTTGCCACATCAATACAGATAAATTTCAGCTCAGATGACAGCGCCAGAATCTCCTTTAACTTGATGAAATCGGCGTCAGACGTTCCGGTCGAGACCATCACATGGCGCAGTACCGATGCCGGCACACGTTGCACGAACTGGGACCATTGCTCGACAGAATAGTGTTTATGGACGGCGGTCAGAACATCAAAAGAGGCCAGGGCTTCCGCCATACTAAACGTACCCACGGTATCCATATTGGCTGCGATAATGGGTACACCGGACCAGTTGCCTCCGGCATGGAGGAAGGTGAATTGACGTTCCAGTTCAACGTCGGAGCGGCTTTTCAGCGTCGAACGCTTTGGCCGGATGAGAACGTCTTTAAAGCCTAACTTTAAATCTTCTTCAATACGCATGAGGTTCGAGTTCCTGGTGAGTGACGGCGGAATGCTCAGTATTGTTACTAAGCATAATCATTTCTGAAAAATAATGCCCTTTACCAGTGACGTTATCATACGCAGGAATAATCCTGCGGCAAGACTGCGATTTTCACTTTATTTGGGATAAAATCAGAGAAATTTACCTATCACCGAGCAACGTGATAGCGTGAAGCAAACTGCGGTTTATGCCTGATTGACTTCAGGGGGGACGAGAAGGTATTCCTCTCCCCCTGAAAATAGTAGCAATGTTAACTTTTCAACATGGGTGCAATGACATACATCGTAGCCTTAACGGGGGGTATCGGCAGCGGCAAAAGTACTGTAGCCGATGAATTTGCCAAATTAGGGGCCACTATCGTTGACGCAGATATCATCGCACGTCAGGTAGTCGAACCCGGGAAACCCGCGCTGGATTCCATCAGGGTCCGGTTTGGCGACGCTATACTCAATACCGATGGTTCATTGAACCGCACCGCACTACGCCAACGGATTTTTTCCTCGTCAGAGGAGAAACAGTGGCTGAATAGTTTACTCCATCCGTTGATCCATCAGGAAACACAGACCCAGTTTCAGGTTGCATCCTCCCCGTACATTCTATGGGTCGTCCCTCTACTGGTGGAGAACGGTTTACAACAGCGAGCACAGCGTATTCTGGTCGTTGATGTAGACAGAGACACACAGCTTGAACGCACGCTGGCCCGTGATGGCATCAGTCGGCAGCAAGCAGAAAACATACTGGCAGCACAGGCTACCCGAGAACAGCGCCTGTCTTATGCCGATGATATTATTGATAACAGTCGATGCCCACGCGAGCTGGCGCCACAGGTTGCGGAATTACACCGCCATTACCTTGCGTTAGCCGCCTCCGCAGCCGACAGGATGACTAAGAATGAGTGACGCCTCCTCAACCATTTTATTCGAATACCCGCTGAACGAAAAAACACGTACCTGGTTGCGTATCGAATCACTAGTGCAGCAGTTGCACCAGAATCACTCCCTCACCGACATGGGAAGCGCCCTGACATTTTTCCGCGCCGTTGCCGAACTGCTAGATGTGTTAGAACGCGGAGATGTACGTACAGAGCTACTGAAAGAGCTGGAACGGCAACAGCAAAAACTGCTGCAATGGAGTGATGTACCGGGCGTTGACATGGAACGTATCCACTCGCTGAGACGTCAGTTGAAAGATCTGGCCAGCACATTAATGGCGGCACCGCGGATGGGGCAGTTTTTACGGGAAGATCGCCTGGTTGGCATGGTACGCCAGCGGCTCGGTATTCCTGGCGGGTGTTGCAGTTTTGACTTACCAACGCTACATAGCTGGCTACATCAGCCTCAGGAACTCCGTGAGAAGCTCGTTTCTGGTTGGCTTGGCTCTCTGTCTCCATTAAAACACGCGCTGGATATGATCCTGGAACTGATCCGCCACTCCGGTACGTTCCGCACGCAGACCAGCCTGAACGGTTTCTTTCAGGACAATGCTTCCGATGCCGATCTGCTGCGCTTGCGTCTTGAACTGGCACACCAGCTCTACCCGCAGATATCTGGCCATAAAACACGCTATGCCATCCGTTTTCTGCCATTAGATAGCGAAAACGGCCACATTCCTCCCCGTTTAACATTTGAGCTGGCTTGCTGTTAGCCCTAGCGTCGCTGACAGAAAAATGTATTAAACATCAGGTATGGATTAAGTATCAAATAGAGTGAAAAGAACCTTATGACAACAGAGATTACGACGGTAAAGTGCCCAACCTGCAAGCAGGCGGTCATCTGGGATGAAACCAGTATCTATCGCCCATTTTGTAGCAAACGCTGTCAGCTCATCGATTTAGGTGAGTGGGCTGATGAAGAAAAGCGCATACCCAGTGATGACATCGTTTCTGATAGTGAAGACTGGAGCGAAACGCGATAACGGCCACGTTTCGCCACCATAGTTTTCAGGCAGAGATTTTCAGACAGACAAAAGTAAGGCAGCTTAAAGCGATTTCAGCCAGCGGATCATCTCCGCATTCGCTGGCGGAAATGCTTCCTCACGTAATTCTTCTACGCTCACCCAGCGAGATTCCTGCCCCTCCCGACCATAGGGTTCCCCCTGCCATGTTTCAACCAGGAAGAAATGCAGCGTGATGATTCTCTCCGGCGTAGAAAACGTTTTGCTGTTTAATGGCTGTGGGGCGCTAGCTTCAATGCCCGTTTCTTCACGCAGTTCACGAATCAGCGCCTGTGCGGGCGTTTCACCCTCTTCAACTTTACCACCGGGAAATTCCCACATCCCTGCCATATGAACGCCATCAGGGCGCCGAGCAATGAAGTATTGCTGTTCCGTATTGCGGATGATGCCTACCGCGACGGATAACTGTTTTTGCGTCATAACACTTCCTATCAGGTTCTTATCAAGTAAAAGGCGGTCAATGACCGCCTTTCCTTTGCACTTATCACATCTTATTCGCTGATTTCAGCGGTCAGTTATTTCTGTAAGCGGCCGTGGCACTGCTTATATTTCTTGCCAGAACCACATGGGCAAGGATCATTACGTCCAATTTTACGATCTGCCTGCGCCGGTGAGCTGGTGTTCAGGCTATCTTCTTCCCGGTGGCTCAGTTGCTGCTGCCGTGCCAAACGTTCGGCTTCTTCACGGCGCTGCTGCTCCAGCGCTTCGATCTCTTCCGGCATTCTCACCTGAACTTTGCTCAGCGTGCTGATCACTTCATATTTCAGTGATTCCAACATCGCGGCAAACATAGAGAACGACTCACGCTTATATTCTTGCTTCGGATCTTTCTGTGCATAGCCACGCAAATGGATGCCCTGACGCAGGTAATCCATTGCTGCAAGGTGCTCTTTCCACAGCGAATCCAGCGTCTGCAACATCACACCTTTTTCAAAGTTGCGCATGACTTCGCTGCCGACCACGTCTTCTTTGCGCTGATAAACGTCAATCGCTTGCTGGAAAATACGCTCACGCAGCGTTTCTTCATGCAGCTCTGGTTCTTTATCCAACCACGCTTTGACTGGCATATCCAGATCGAAATCGTTCTTCAGACGCTGTTCCAGGCCTTCTACATCCCACATTTCCTCCAGAGACTGCGGTGGAATGTAGCTGTCGATCGTCGCTTTAAACACATCCTCACGAATGCTGGTGATGGTTTCGCTGATATCAGACACGTCCAACAGCTCGTTACGCTGCGTATAAATCGCACGACGCTGGTCGTTCGCCACATCATCATATTCCAGCAATTGCTTACGAATATCAAAGTTACGGCTTTCTACTTTACGCTGGGCGTTAGCAATCGCCTTCGTGACCCACGGGTGCTCAATGGCTTCACCTGGCTTCATACCCAGTTTACGCATCATGTTAGAAACGCGATCGGAGGCAAAAATACGCATCAGCGCATCTTCCATCGACAGATAGAAACGTGATGACCCCGCATCTCCCTGACGACCGGAACGGCCACGCAACTGGTTATCGATACGACGAGACTCATGGCGCTCCGTACCGATAATGTGCAAACCACCTGCGGCCAACACAGCGTCGTGACGCACTTTCCAGGCCGCTTTGATTTCTGCAATTTGCGTGTCATCTGGGCTTTCCAAAAGCGCCACTTCCGACTGCCAACTGCCGCCCAACACGATATCCGTACCACGGCCGGCCATGTTGGTCGCAATGGTGACAGCCCCAGCCTGACCCGCCTGAGCCACAATATCGGCTTCCATGGCATGGAATTTCGCGTTCAACACATTATGTTTGATGCCCGCTTTTTCCAGCGCATGAGAAACCACTTCCGATTTCTCGATGGAGATCGTACCGACCAAAATCGGCTGACCTTTTGCTGAGCGCTCTTTGATATCGTCAATGATGGCATCAATTTTTTCCTGCTCGGTCATATAGACCAGATCAGGCAAATCTTTACGAATCATCGGACGGTTGGTCGGCACGACGATCGTATCCAGCTTGTAAATAGAGCTGAATTCGAACGCTTCGGTATCTGCCGTACCGGTCATCCCCGCCAATTTTTCATACAGGCGGAAGTAGTTCTGGAAGGTAATGGAAGCCAGCGTCTGGTTTTCATTCTGAATCGTTACCTTCTCTTTCGCTTCCACCGCCTGATGCAGACCATCTGACCAACGACGCCCCTGCATGGTACGGCCCGTGTGTTCATCAACGATGATCACTTCACCGTCTTTCACAATGTAATCGACATCGCGGGTAAACAGCACGTGTGCGCGCAGCGCGGCGGTCACATGGTGCATCAGCATAATGTTCGTCGGAGAGTACAGGGACTCCCCCTCTTCCATAATGCCTTCTTTTACCAACAGTTCTTCTACCAGAACCAAACCGCGCTCGGTGAGGTTAACCTGACGCGCCTTCTCATCAACAGAGAAATGCCCTTCGCCGTGGAAAGTATCTGAATCTTCTTTTTCCTGACGAATCAGATGAGGAATGATTTTATTGACACTGATATAAAGCTCGGAGCTATCTTCTGCCGGACCGGAAATAATCAGCGGCGTACGGGCTTCATCGATCAGGATGGAGTCAACCTCATCCACCAGCGCATAGTACAATTTACGCTGTACTCGCTCTTCAGGGCTGAACGCCATGTTGTCACGCAGGTAGTCGAAGCCGTATTCGTTATTGGTGCCGTAGGTAATGTCTGCTGCATAGGCTTCACGTTTCGCTGGAGCAGGCATACTAGGCAGGTTGATACCAACACTCAGGCCAAGGAATTCAAACAGCGGACGGTTGTTCTCAGCATCACGCTGTGCCAGATAATCGTTCACGGTAACCACGTGTACACCGCGCCCCGTCAGCGCATTCAAATATGCGGGCAGCGTTGCCGTCAGCGTTTTACCTTCACCGGTACGCATTTCAGCGATGCAACGCTCGTTCAGGACCATACCACCGATAAGTTGAACGTCGAAGTGGCGCATACCAAATACACGCTTACTGGATTCACGCACCACCGCGAAGGCTTCCGGCAACAGACTCTCCAGAGTTGCACCTTTTTCCAGACGAGCACGGAATTCCTGCGTTTTCGCTTGCAGTTCTGCATCTGAAAGTTTTTCCATTTCTGGTTCTAAACGACCGATAACATCAACATTTTTACGCATACGACGCAGCGTACGATCGTTACGACTACCAAAAATTTTGGTTAGGATATTCATGACCATAATAGTTTTAATCTCACAAGTGCCACGTATCCAGTGGCAACACAACATCAAAAAACGGAGAAACTCGGCGAAAACGGGAGAGATCTCTTCAGCTAATTATCATTACACGTTCAACTGAGGAGAGAAGGTCCAGCACGAATGCCACGAATTTGGGCAAGCCAGATGCCGATTTGATGATATGCCAGAGGGTAAAAAGTGACGCGATCGGCATGTGGGGAAATCACAAAGGGATACTGGGAATCCTGCGTCAACAACGCATTGAGCGTATCCAACAAAACCAGAGAATGGGGTTGTAGCTCATCGACCTGCTGGGCATTGACCGTCTGTGGCGTTGTCAGCGCAAAAGAGAGGTGACGAATGACCGTACGAATCGCATGTTGATGCCAGTAATCAACGCTGTAAGACGAACGTCGATGCGCTTCCTTCAGCGCCACCAAATCAGTCAGGTTTAGTGATACGCTATTTTGACGGCTAACACTGGACGTCGAGTTAGGTACTGAGGCGATATCCTGTGATTCATTCAGGCTAGTTGGCAGACCAAGACTCGCCGCGACCATCCCTAATAAGAGATGCGGCCAGAAATAACGTCTGCCAAATTGTCGCCAACGATTTAGAATACCAATCACAAGTTAACATCCACCGGAGCCAGGTCTATGCGTGATAGCCGCCCACAATCACTGGAATTTCTGTTTGATAACGCATCCCTGTCGGGTAAAGGCCCGTTACACGATGTTCAACAGCGCGCTATCGCCTTAATAAAACTCAACCGTGCCGTACGCGGATTACTTCCTGCACCGTTGCACCCCTGGTGCCGCGTCGCTAATTACCGGCAAGGTTTACTGATACTGGAAACCGCCAACGCCAGTTGGCTGATGCGGTTACGTTACGAACAACCTGCGCTGCTCTCTGCATTACGCGCACAAATACTACCATCATTGGCTTCAATCGACATCAGGATTAATCCAACGCTTGCCGCAAAAAGGCATGAAATCGTGAAAAATAGTGACATTTCAGCGATGGAAAATATCGACGAGAAACCATTACGTCAGTTGAGTAAGCAAAGCGCGGAGACATTGAGGACGTTAGCAGGCAATAGCCCAGAAAAACTTAGAAAAATATTAGAACGACTGGCCTCACTGGCCGGAGAGAGTACCAGTAAAACCAGTCGTAATAAGAAGTAACGGCTTTAAGCGTTACGCCAGCACGATAGACGGTGCTTTAAACGCCAGCGGCATTTCAGCTTCGTCTTCAAAGGTCACGTATTCCCACGCTTCCTGAGTTGCCAACACAGCCTGCAACAGTTTGTTGTTCAGAGCATGCCCGGATTTAAACGCAGAAAACGCCCCGATGATATTGTGACCACACATAAACAGGTCACCGATGGCATCCAGCATTTTATGGCGGACAAACTCATCTTCAAAACGCAAACCGTCTTCGTTCAGTACGCGGTAATCGTCAACGACGATGGCACAATCCATACTGCCGCCCAGGCACAACCCACGAGACTGCAAGTATTCGATATCGCGCATGAAGCCAAATGTACGTGCACGGCTGATCTGGCGAACAAACGCATCAGCAGAGAAATCCAAACGATAGCGCTGGTTGCCCGCATCAATCGCCGGGTGGTTGAAGTCGATAGTGAAATCCAGGCTGAAGCCGTTAAACGGTTTCATTTCGGCCCACTTATCGCCATCTTCAACGCGAACGGACTGTTTGATACGTACGAATTTCTTGGCACAATTCAGCTCTTCGATTCCCGCATCTAACAGCAGGTAAACGAACGGGCTGGCGCTGCCATCCATAATGGGAATTTCTGGCGCGTCAACATCAATGACAATATTGTCAATGCCCAACCCTGCAAGCGCAGCGTTAAGATGCTCCACCGTAGAAATACGGACGTCATGCTCATTAACCAGGCAAGTACAGAGCATGGTATCACGCACGGATTTTGCATCAGCCGGAAAATCAACCGGGGGATTCAAGTCTGTGCGGCGATAGATGACCCCGGTATTTGCCGGTGCAGGACGCATGGTCAACGTGACCTTCTTGCCGGTATGTAACCCGACACCAGTCGCCTGAACAATACGTTTTAATGTACGTTGTTTGATCATCATTTTATCTCGCATGTTACTGAACCTACCGACCTAGTATACACCAAGCTCGGCGGCACAGTTTAGCACAAAGAGCGGAGATTCCAACGCTATCAGCAGCAAATTAGTCTGCCTGCTTACGCAGAAACGCCGGGATATCCAAATAATCTGGCTCTTTATTTGTCTGCGGATTCTGGTCGTTAACCACTTTAGCAGCCGGTTTTTCTTGCGCCAGCGGCGTCATACCGTGTTGCTGATAGCGATGATCCATCACAGGCTGGCTGGCCTGTTTGTTCGTCACCAGCGTAATCTCAGGACGTTTGTCCATGCCGATACCCGTTGCAACGACCGTTACACGCAGTTCATCATTCATTTCCGGATCAAGAGACGTACCGATTACCACTGTCGCATTGTCGGATGCGAATGCACGGATAGTGTTACCCACCGTTTCGAACTCATCCAGACGCAGGTCAAAGCCCGCCGTGATGTTGACCAACACGCCGCGCGCGCCGGACAGATCGATATCTTCCAGCAGTGGGCTGGAGATCGCCATTTCAGCGGCTTCTTCTGCACGGTCTTCTCCGCGCGCAACACCAGAGCCCATCATGGCATAGCCCATTTCGGACATCACGGTACGCACGTCAGCAAAGTCGACGTTCATCAGACCCGGACGTGTGATCAGCTCGGCAATACCTTGCACCGCGCCTTTCAGCACATCGTTTGCCGCGCCAAAGGCGTCCAGCAGGGAGATACCGCGCCCGAGCACTTTCAGCAGTTTGTCGTTTGGAATGGTAATCAGCGAGTCGACGTGCTTAGACAGCTCAGCGATACCCTGCTCCGCAAACGCCATACGCTTTTTGCCTTCAAAGTTGAAAGGCTTCGTCACCACAGCGACGGTCAGAATACCCAGATCTTTTGCGACTTCGGCCACAACCGGCGCAGCACCTGTCCCGGTACCACCGCCCATACCTGCGGCGATAAACACCATGTCTGCACCTTCCAGTGCTGAACGCAACGCTTCACGATCTTCTTCAGCCGAGTTACGGCCGACTTCCGGGTTAGCGCCTGCGCCCAAACCTTTTGTGATGCCACTACCGATCTGAATCGTCTGGCCAACCGCCGTTTTACGTAATGCCTGTGCATCCGTGTTAACCGCGAAGAATTCGACGCCTTCGATGCGCTCGCGCACCATGTGTTCAACGGCGTTACCGCCGCCGCCGCCGACGCCGATGACTTTAATCACCGCGTCGTTGGTTAATTCCATTGGTTCAAACATAATTTCTCTCCGTTTGTGCCTGTAACTGCGAGATCATAAAACTGTGCCAAGTGATCTCTTTGATAAAATTAAAATTCTTTCCTCAACCAGCTGTTGATTCGTTTGAACCAGTTGCTCACTGAGGCTCGTTTTTCGACTTCATGCTCACCACCCAGATGAGATTCTTTTCCGTAGTGCAGCAACCCAACCGCCGTCGAGTAATAAGGTTCTTGGGCATAATCCGTCAGCCCTGTTATGTTCATTGGTTGTCCAATACGCACCTGTGTATGGAACACACGCTGCGCACAGGCCGCCAGACCGTCTATTTGTGCGGCACCGCCCGTCAGCACAATCCCTGCCGCCAGATGGTGTTTCACGCCTTGTTGACGCAACTGCTCCTGCAACTGTAAAAGTTCATCGTTCACCAAGTTCAACAGCTCGGTGTAACGTGGTTCAATCACTTCCGCCAATGTCTGTCTTTGCAGACTGCGGGGTGGACGTCCACCAACACTCGGGACCTCCACATTCTCATCTTTGCCGACAATCGCGCCTAATGCACAACCGTGGCGCACCTTGATCGCTTCGGCATCCGTCGGCGGTGTACCAAACGCGTAAGCAATATCACTCGTGACCACATTACCTGCATACGGAATGACTTTAGTGTGTCGTAATGCGCCGCCGGTGTAGACCGCGATATCCATTGTACCGCCGCCGATATCGACTACGCACACACCCAATTCACGTTCATCCTCTGTCAGAACCGCATAACTGGAAGCCAGTCCCGCAAAAATCAGTTGGTCGACTTTTAAACCGCAACGTTCAACGGCTTTAACAATGTTCTTCGCCATATCGTTATGGCAGGTTATCAGGTGGACTTTCGCCTGCATACGCACGCCAGATAAGCCAACCGGGTTTTTAATCCCTTCCTGATAATCGATCGCGTACTCCTGTGGAATCACATGGAGAACCCGGTGTTCATCACGCACGCGCACAGATTTGGCGGTATGCACCACGCTTTCCACATCGTCCTGCGTGACTTCTTCTTCCGAAATAGGCACCATCCCTATTTCATTCTGACAGCTGATGTGTTTTCCCGACAGCGCCAGATATACGGAGGAGATCTGGCAGTCTGCCATCAACTCAGCCTGATCAATAGCGCGCTGAACACATTTAACGACTGATTCCAGATCGTTTACGCCGCCTTTATCCATACCGCGTGACGG
The DNA here is from genome assembly GCF_046159765.1 of Pectobacterium artocarpous. Taxonomy (NCBI): domain Bacteria; kingdom Pseudomonadati; phylum Pseudomonadota; class Gammaproteobacteria; order Enterobacterales; family Pectobacteriaceae; genus Pectobacterium; species Pectobacterium artocarpous. The sequence continues at coordinate 159,874 of NZ_JBJXVK010000002.1, read as the reverse complement.
GCAACTGCCTACGCCAATAATATTGACCATGCCATCGGGCAGAACTTCCCCTACCAGCGCAGCCACTTTTGCTGTACCGATTTCCAGCCCAACTACCAGTTTTCTGTCCGTCGACTTGATCATTGTTGTTTAGCCTGTGCCTGTTTCTGGTTACTGTTTTGTTGCTGATCAATGTCTTGTTACTGACCAACTCGTTGCCGATCAACATTTTGATTTTGTTGATCAAGCAAGGCTGGAGCCCAACCTATCGCGGCCCCGCTGTCGTACCGCAAGTCCACATGGCTGATACGTTTGTTTTCGCTCTGAGCCTGCCGCTGTAACAGCGGATATAGCTCGATAAAGCGTTGCAGACGTTTGGCCCTATCGTCTCGCCCCAATTCAAGGCGAGTATCATCGTCTAACCCCAGTTGCCACGAATGTCGCGCACTCATCGCCACTGTCTTTAACGTAAACTTCCCGGCGGCTAGCGTCTGACTCATTGTGCGATAACCTTTCAACACTTCTGTCTCACTGCCTTCCGGACCATACAGCAACGGCATCTTGCGATTGCCAATACGTTCGGCAGGTACGCTGAACGAATTTCCTTCCGCATCAACCATTAGCTGATCATTCCAACGTGCTACCGGAACATATTCAACCAGATGAATCTTTAATTCGTCCGGCCACTGCTTACGCACGCTGGCCTGTTTTATCCACGACAAACGTTCAATCTGCTGCTGGATCACATTCACATCCTGTGTCATGAATGTGCCCGGCGCCCCCAACGACAAAATGGCCTGACGAATATCGTCGTTGGTGGTGTACTGCCTTTCCCCTGTTACAGCCATGCGGGAGAGCGGTAAACGGCTGGCGTCTTTCATCCACCCCACCACCATCCAGCTTCCCCAGACGATCGTCCCTATCACCATCAGCAGGAAAATCATCCCTGCCAATTGGCCTCCATTACTGCGACGTGTTCCTTTCGTTTCAGGGTCTCGTCCGCGTGTATTCAGGGCTGCCTGCGACATATCAGCCAGCGAGCTCCAAAATTTTCACAACCAGTTGCGAGAAAGTCAGGCCACGTTGACGCGCCGCCATAGGAACCAGACTGTGGCTCGTCATCCCAGGAGACGTATTCACCTCAAGCAGATAGAAGGCACCGTCGATATCCAACATAAAATCGACGCGCCCCCATCCACGGCAGCCCACCGCACGATAGGCCGCCATAGCCAATCCAGCTAACGCCTGCTCTTGCTCGCCCGGCAGCCCACTCGGGCAGAAATACTGCGTATCATCCGATAAATATTTCGCCTCATAATCGTAAAACGTACCCGCAGGCTGAATACGAATAGAAGGCAACACCTCATCACCCAGGATAGCAACCGTATATTCTGGGCCACTCAGCCATTTCTCGACCAGAATATCTTCATCATGACGGAAAGCTTCTTCCAATGCTGCGGGCAGTTCGCTCAGCGTATTCACTTTGCTCATACCGACGCTGGAACCTTCGCGACTTGGCTTGACGATCAGCGGCAACCCAAGATGAGTGAATTTTGCCAACAATGCGTTTGCCGCCGTTTCTGAATACTGGCGACGATCCAATGCCACATAAGGTGATACCGGTAACCCCACCGCTTGCCACACCTGTTTAGTGCGGAGTTTATCCATCGTGAGCGCAGATGCCATAACGCCGCTACCGGTATAAGGCAGCCCCAGGAATTCCAGAACACCCTGTAATGTACCGTCTTCACCACCGCGACCATGCAAGGCAATGAAAATTTTGGTAAAGCCTTCTTCCTTCAATGTCGTCACAGAGACGTCACGGGTATCAACCGCATGTGCATTGATGCCCGCTTCTTTCAGACCAGCCAACACTGCCTGACCGGAAAGTAACGACACTTCACGTTCGGCAGAGGTTCCACCAAGCAATACAGCAACTTTCTCAGTCATGATGTTCCTCATTCACTCATCTGCGGCTGTAATCTGGAATCAGCCAGTTTACGCGCCAGTTTACCGATGTTGCCTGCTCCCTGAACCAAAATCAGGTCTTCACCTCGCAGCGACTGTGACAACAGTTCCGGTAAAGTATCCACATCCGTAACCAGAATCGGATCAATCTTACCTCTTCCGCGAATCGTACGGCACAGCGAACGGCTGTCTGCCCCCGGAATTGGCGATTCGCCTGCGGAATACACATCCAGCATCAGCAGCACGTCAACCTGCGATAACACATGCGCAAAATCGTCATACAAATCGCGGGTTCGCGTATAGCGATGCGGCTGAAAAATCATAACCAGTCGCTTATCCGGCCAACCTGCGCGGGCGGCTTTAATCGTGGCATCGACTTCCGTCGGATGGTGGCCGTAATCATCCACCAACATCGCCGTACCGCTTTGTCCATTCACCAGCTCAAGCGGATATTCACCGAGGAAATCGAAGCGACGTCCCGTCCCCTGAAAACGTTCAAGCGCACGCAGAATCGCCTTATCATCAATGCCTTCATCGCTCGCCACGGCAACCGCCGCCGCCGCGTTAAGCGCATTGTGACGCCCCGGCGCATTCAGCGTAACGGTTAGCAACGGCTTATCTTTTCGTTCCAGCGTAAAGTGCCCTTGTGCGCCAACCTGGTGATACCCTGAAATCCGCACATCGGCATCGTCGCTAAAGCCATACGTGGTGATATGCCGACCCACGCGTGGCAGCAATTCACGGATTACCGCATCATCAATACACATCACAGCTTGCCCGTAAAACGGCAGGTTGTGCAGGAAATTGATGAACGTCTGCTTCAGGTTCTCAAAATCACCCTGATAGGTGTCCATATGGTCGGCTTCAATGTTGGTCACAATCGCCACCATCGGCTGCAAATGCAGGAAAGACGCATCGCTTTCATCTGCTTCTGCAATCAGGTAACGGCTTGAGCCCAAACGCGCGTGCGTTCCCGCCGCCTTTACCAACCCACCGTTCACAAATGTTGGATCCAGTCCTGCTTCCGCGTAAATACTGGTGACCATCGCGGTTGTCGTTGTCTTGCCATGCGTCCCCGCAATCGCAATACCGTGACGAAAACGCATCAGTTCCGCCAACATCTCGGCACGGCGGATCACCGGAATACGTGCATCATGCGCGGCGACAATCTCAGGGTTATCCGCAGTAATCGCACTCGACACCACCACCACGCTGGCGTTCAGAACGTTCTCCGCACGGTGGTGGAAATAAATCTGCACGCCAAGTTCGCTCAACTGCTGCGTCACTGCATTCGGTGCCAGATCGGAGCCGCTAATCTCATAACCTTCATTGGCCAACACTTCGGCGATACCACCCATGCCAGCACCGCCGATGCCGACAAAGTGTATGTGCCGGACGCGATGCATCTCGGGCACGATTGAACGTAGTTTCGCCAGTTGTTGAGTATTCACTTTATTCTATCGCTACCTTGTAGCGCCGTCGCACAGCCTTGTGTCCGACAACGTTGTATTAATTAACCATGAGCCACATGCGTGGCCCGACTGCCTGCCGCTGCACTGACTTCCACCGCAACCCGTTCGGTTGCATTTGGAATCGCCACTGCGCGGGCTTTTTGCGCCATTGTTAGCAAGGTTGCGCGGTCCCAACCGGACAGCACCTCACTAACAGCCTCCACGCTGAACTGTGGCTGCTCAATAATTTTTGCCGCGCCTGCCTTTTCCAAGGGCAACGCGTTCCAGTACTGCTGCCGATCTTTATGCTGGAACGGGACAAACAGTGCTGGTAGCCCAGCCGCCGCAATTTCACTGACGGTTAATGCGCCGGAACGGCACACCACAACATCCGCCCAAGCGTAAGCTGCCGCCATGTCATCAATAAACTCGGTAATCTTGTGCTGCGTCTGTCCAACATCCTGATAGGCCTGCTGAACGGTTGATAACGCGCCTTTGCCGACCTGATGCCAAATCGTCACGCGATCGCCCAGTTGTGCAGCCACGCCGGGTAGCGTTTGGTTCAGCACTCTCGCGCCCTGACTACCACCGACAACCAGCACCCTCACAGGGCCTGAGCGATCGGCTAATCGTGTTTCCGGCGTAGACAGCGCCAGCACATCGGTTCTGACCGGATTCCCCACCACATCGGCGTTGGGAAATGCGCCCGGAAACGCCTGCAATACTTTTTTGGCAATGTGGGATAACCAGCGGTTGGTCAACCCTGCGATCCCATTCTGTTCATGCAGTACGACCGGAATGCCACACAGCCAGGCAGCCAAACCGCCGGGGCCGGAAACGTAACCGCCCATGCCAAGCACCACATCAGGCTGGTAGCGGCGCATAATTGCCCGCGCCTGGCGCACGGCCTGAAAAATACGAATCGGCGCGCTTAACTGCGCCAGAATGCCTTTACCACGCAAGCCAGAAATACGGATAAAATCAATTTCGATACCATGCTTAGGCACCAAATCGGCTTCCATACGATCCGCCGTACCTAACCAGCGAACCTGCCAGCCCTGCGCCATCAGGTGATGCGCAACCGCCAGCCCGGGGAAAACATGCCCGCCCGTACCGCCAGCCATCACCATCAAACGCTTGCCTTCGCCACTCATCGGGCACCTCTCGTAAACGCCTGCGCTTTCGTCAGACGCGTTTCAAAATCAATGCGTAACAGCAACACAATCGCCGTCGACATAATCAGCAAACTGGAACCGCCGTAACTGATCAACGGCAACGTCAGCCCTTTCGTCGGTAGCATCCCCGCTGCCGCGCCTACGTTCACCAGCGTCTGGAAGCTGAACCAAATGCCGATCGAACACGCCAGAAAGCCCGAAAAGCGCTGATCGATCTCCAGCGCTCGCTTCCCGATAGACATCGCACGAAAAGCGACGAAGAATATCATTAACAACGCCAAAACCACACCGATATAGCCGAGTTCTTCACCTAAAATAGAGAAAATGAAATCGGTATGCGCCTCCGGTAGGTATTCCAGTTTCTGTACTGAATTCCCCAGCCCTTGCCCCCAGAATTCACCGCGCCCAAATGCCATCAGGGACTGCGTTAGCTGGTAGCCGCTGCCAAACGGATCGTCCCATGGATTCCAGAAAGACGTCACACGCCGCATACGGTAAGGCTCAGCAATAATCAACAGGCCAACGGCAAACACGCCACAGCCGATGATCGCCAAAAACTGCCACATTTTGGCACCAGCCAGAAACAGCATCGCCAGCGTCGTAATAAACAGTACAACGACAGTACCGAGGTCAGGCTGCGCCAACAGTAGAACCGCCAAGACCACCATCACGCCCATCGGTTTGCAAAAGCCCCAGAAGTTATTTCTCACTTCTTCAACTTTGCGCACCATGTAGCTGGACAGGTAGCAAAACAGCGCCAGCTTGGATAATTCCGCAGGCTGAATACGCAACGGCCCCAGTGAAATCCAACGCGATGCACCGTTGACGGAGCTTCCCACCGCCAGCACCACCAACAGCATAACCATCGCAAGCAATAACAGCACCGGGCTGTAGCGTTGCCATATCTCCATCGGGATACGCAGCGTGACTAACGACAAGCCAAATGCCAGGCCGAGATAAATCGCATCGCGCTTCGCAAACAGGAACGGGTCGCTGGCAAGACGCTGCCCGACAGGCATGGAAGCCGACGTCACCATCACAAAACCAATCACGGCCAGCCCGAGCGTCAACCACACCAGTGTTCTGTCGTAGAGCACCACGCTCAGCGTATCGCTTTCGCGCGTTCCCATAACCCAGTTCTTGACGCGTTCGATAAACGCCAGCCCAGAGAATCGCATCAGCCTAGCTCCTCAGCCAGACGAGCGAATTCATCGCCTCGCTGTTCAAAACTGCGGAACTGGTCCAGACTAGCGCAGGCTGGCGACAGCAGCACCATATCGCCCGATTTGATGCGTTCGGCAATAACGCGCATCGCCTGTTCCATCGTTTCTGTTTGTTCAGCAATTTCAGGGCGTAACGCAGCCAGTTGCTGTCCATCGCGACCAAAACAATACAAACGAATATGTTCACCCTGTAAATACGGCACCAGCGGCGAGAAGTCGGCAGATTTACCATCACCGCCTAACAGCAGGTGCAGCGTGCCTTCGACTGTCAAACCGCTTAATGCGGCCTCAGTGCTGCCCACATTGGTGGCTTTAGAATCGTTAATCCACCGCACGCCGTTACGCTCAAAAGCCATTTGAAAACGGTGAGGCAGCCCGGTAAATGCCGTCAATGCTGTCAAAGCAGAAGCGCGCGGAATCTTCACGGCATCAGCCAACGCCAGCGCTGCCAATGCATTCGTGTAGTTGTGTTGCCCGACGAGCTTGATTTCACGAGTGTTAAGCACACGTTCACCGTCCACCCGCAGCCAGGTTTCGCCCTGCTGACGATTAAGATGATAATCGCCAACATCGACGCCAAAACTGCGGCAGCGCGCATCCGCACCACGAATCGGCATGGTCAGCGCATCGTCAGCGTTTACCACACACAAATCCGCGTGTTCATAAATACGTAATTTCGCTGCCCGATACTGCTGGAGACCAAACGGATAACGGTTAGTGTGATCTTCCGTGACGTTCAGAATGGTTGCCGCTGCCGCGTGCAGGCTACTCGTCGTTTCCAGTTGGAAGCTCGACAGTTCCAACACATAAAGCTGAACGGGCTGCTCAAGCAGTTGCAGCGCGGGGAGACCAATATTACCGCCAACGCCCACCTGCCAGCCTGCAGCACGCGCCATTTCACCGACCAGCGTCGTCACCGTGCTTTTACCGTTAGACCCCGTAATCGCCACAATCGGCACCTGAGCTTCACGGCAGAACAGCTCAATATCGCCGACGATTTCAATGCCAGCGTCGGCAGCGTCACACAGAATCGGCGTTGCCAACGCTACTCCGGGGCTGGCGACGATCAAATCCGCGCTCATCAGCCAGTCTTCGTGCAGACTACCAAGGTGTCGTTCTACCTGCTCCGGTAGCTTATCCAGACCCGGCGGACTAATACGGGTATCCACCACGCGGGGTACCACACCACGCGCGAGAAAGAAATCAACACAGGAGAGCCCGGTCAGACCCAACCCGATAATGACGACTTTTTTACCCTGATAGTCCACCATGTCTTACCGTACCTTCAGCGTTGCCAGGCCAATCAGCACCAGCATCAACGAAATAATCCAGAAGCGCACAATCACACGCGGTTCCGGCCAGCCCTTAAGTTCATAATGATGATGAATTGGCGCCATGCGGAAGATCCGCTGCCCGCGCAACTTAAAGGACCCGACTTGCAAAATCACCGACAGCGTTTCAACGACGAAGACGCCGCCCATAATCACCAACAAAAACTCCTGACGCAGCAGAACCGCGATAGTACCCAACGCGCCGCCTAGCGCCAGAGACCCGACGTCTCCCATGAAGACCTGCGCCGGATAGGTGTTAAACCACAGGAACCCAAGCCCCGCGCCCACAATCGCGGTACAGACGATCACCAACTCACTGGCATGACGGATATACGGAATATGCAGATAACCGGCAAAATTCATGTTCCCCGTTGCCCATGCAACCAGCGCAAAGCCAGCGGCAACAAATACAGTCGGCATGATTGCCAAGCCATCAAGACCATCCGTCAGGTTTACGGCATTACTGGTGCCGACAATCACAAAGTAAGCCAGCGCAACATAGAGCAGACCCAATTGTGGCATCACGTCTTTGAAAAACGGCACAACTAGCTGCGTGGCTGGCGTATCTTTACCGATGGCATACATAGTGAAAGCCACCACGAGCGCAATCACTGACTGCCAGAAATATTTCCAGCGGGCAATCAGCCCTTTAGTATCCTTACGGACCACTTTGCGATAATCATCAACAAAGCCAACCGCACCGTAGCCCGCTAACACAAGCAGTACGCACCAGACATACGGGTTAGACAGATTCGCCCACATCAAAACGGAAGCAATAATCGCCACCAGGATCATCACGCCCCCCATCGTTGGGGTGCCGCGCTTGCTGAAATGTGATTCAGGCCCTTCGTTACGCACCACCTGACCAATCTGCAAACGTTGCAGCCAGGCGATCATGTGCGGCCCCATCCATAAAGAGATAACCAATGCGGTCAGCAGGCTGACAATGGCGCGAAACGTCAAATAAGAAAAGACGTTAAAGCCGGTATAAAGTTTGGCCAAATGTTCGGCCAGCCAGACTAACATTGCGCATTCTCCTGTAATGCATGTACAACCTGCTCCATCGCAGCACTGCGTGAGCCTTTAACCAATACGCTGATGACGGTATGTTCTGACATCAGCACCTTCAAACGTGAAACCAGTTCGGCTTTATCCTGAAAATGCTCACCATTGCCGCTGGCAATGCTAATCAATTCACTCAACGTTCCCACACTCAATACGCGATCGATGCCCGCAACCCGGGCCGCTTCGCCCACCTGACGGTGGCATTCTGGCGCGTCATGCCCCAGTTCGCCCATATCACCAACGACCATCACACGGTAGCCGGGCATTTCCGCCAGTACTTGTGCAGCCGCCGTCATGGAACCCACATTGGCGTTGTAACTGTCATCCAGCAGCAGCTTGTCTTCAGACAGAGCAATCGGGGACAGCCGTCCCGGCACCGCCTGAAGCTGAGATAACCCAGTTTTAACAGCTTCCAGCGTCGCCCCGACTGACATCGCCAGCGAAGCCGCCGCCAGTGCATTCGAGATGTTATGCCGACCCGGTAAAGGCAGTAGAACCTGCGTTTCACCAAATGGCGTGTGAAGCGTGAAACGCGAACCTTGCGCTAAAATCTCTACGTCGCTGGCAAAAAAATCGATATCGCAAGCGGCCTGCGGCGAGAAACGCCAGACGGTTTTATGATTCAGCATGACCTGCCAGTGCGGAAAATCATTGCTGTCTGCATTCACGATCGCCACGCCGTCTGCTGGCAAACCGACAAAAATCTCACCTTTCGCCTGCGCCACACCGGCTAGTGAACCAAAACCTTCCAGATGCGCAGCGGCTAAATTATTGACCAGCGCGCTTTCCGGTCGCACCAGATCGGTGGTATAGGCAATCTCACCAATATGATTTGCCCCCAGTTCAATTACCGCAAACTGATGTTCCGCCGTCAGACGTAGCAGCGTGAGCGGTACACCGACATCGTTGTTGAAATTACCGGCGGTATACAGCACGGAACCACACTGGCGCAGAATCGCCGCCGTCATCTCTTTAACCGACGTTTTGCCGGAAGAACCGGTCAGTGCGACGACACGTGCCGTCGACTGCTGGCGAACCCATGCCCCCAATTGCCCCAAAGCCAGACGCGTATCGCTCACCAATAGCTGCGGCACATCGACAGGTAAGTGCTTACTGACTAACAAAGCCGCCGCGCCGCCCTTCACCGCCTCCGCAGCGTAATCATGTGCATCAAATTTCTCGCCTTTCAGCGCCACAAACAGACAGCCAGACGCCAGCTTACGTGTATCGGTTGAAACATCTTCAATATCAATGCTTTCACCCATCAGTTGCGCATTCAGCACCGTGGCAAGCTGTTGCAAGGAGACGCGAATCATGCAATCACCCCCAGCAGACGGGCAACGGTGATACGATCGGAGTAATCAAGACGCTGATTACCAACCAGTTGATAGTCTTCATGCCCTTTGCCTGCAACCAGCACCACGTCATTTTCCTGAGCCTGCATGATCGCACTGGTCACTGCCTCAGCACGTCCGTGAATCACCTGAACCCGCCCGGCATCCAGCAGCCCAGAGAGAATATCGGAAACAATGGCCTGAGGTTCTTCACTACGCGGGTTATCATCCGTCACCACTACGCGATCGGCCAGTTGTTCTACGATGCCACCCATAAGTGGGCGCTTACCTTTATCACGATCGCCGCCGCAGCCAAACACGCACCAGAGCTTCCCCTGACAGTGCAAACGTGCCGCTTCAAGCGCTTTTTCCAGTGCGTCCGGCGTGTGGGCGTAATCAACGACGACCGTTGGTTTTCCTTCAGCATGGAAAACTTCCATGCGGCCACATACAGGTTGCAGTTGAGATCCCGCGATGATCAATTTGTCGAGCGGATAACCGAGAGACAGCAGCGTTGCCAGCGCCAACAGCATATTGCTGACGTTAAACGCGCCCATCAGGCGACTTTCGATTTCGCCGTGCCCCCAGCTTGACTCGAACGCAATCGTGGCCCCGTTGTCGTGATAATCAATCTGTGTCGCCTTCAGCCAGCGCCCACGGCAGCCTGGGACCAGATTGTTTTCCATGGTGACAGCAACGGCATCCGGCAGCTTCGCCAACCAGCGCAGCCCGACCTCATCATCGGCGTTGATAATCATCTGCCCCACGCGATGCTCGGCAAACAGCGCCCATTTGGCCACTTCATAGCTTTCCATATCGCCGTGGTAATCAAGATGGTCGCGGCTCAGGTTAGTGAATACGGCCGCCGCAAACGGCAACGCGGCTACGCGATGCTGCACCAGTCCGTGAGAAGAGACTTCCATCGCGGCAAACGTCGCGCCTTGTTCTATCAGTTGGCTCAACACCTGCTGAACATCAACGGCGGATCCCGTCGTATTTTCTGCCGGAATCGCCCGGCCTAATAGGCCATTGCCTACGGTGCCCATCACGGCGCTAGTTTCGCCCAGCGCCTGGCTCCACTGCGCCAGAAGCTGAGTCGTCGTCGTTTTTCCGTTGGTTCCCGTTACCCCAATCAGCTGTAATTTTTCCGCCGGCTGCTGATAAAAACGCCCCGCCAGCGCGGAAAGCCGCTGGTTCAGATTACTGAGATAGACCACTGGTACACCGTGCATTTCGCGAACAGTGCCATCAGCGGCCTCACCTTCTGCTTCGGCAACGATCGCTGCTACGCCTTGCGCAATTGCCTGCGGAATATAGCGCCGTCCATCTGTTTTATGCCCGACAATCGCGACAAACAGATCCCCGGCAGCCGCAATGCGGCTGTCTAATGTCATTTCCCGCAGCGCGCGCGCCGGAGTGTCTTGCACCCACGGCGCAAGTAAATCGCGCAAATTACGATCTGCCACCTGATCCCTCTTCTCTATTAATTACAAATTCGTTTTTATCACCCGTCGGCAACGCATCCGGTTCGATATTCATCGTACGCAGAACGCCGCCCATGATGGCACCAAAGATTGGCGCAGAAACCGCACCACCGTAGTATTTCCCTGCCTGTGGATCGTTAATCACAACAACCAGAGCAAAACGTGGGTTACTGGCTGGTGCCACACCCGCCGTGTAGGCAATATATTTGTTGATGTATTTACCATCCGGGCCGACTTTCTTGGCCGTACCCGTTTTAATCGCGATACGGTAACCTTTGATGGCCGCTTTGGTACCGCCGCCGCCAGGCAGCGCAACGCTTTCCATCATGTGCACAACAGAGCGCACCAATGCTTCAGGGAAAACACGCTCGCCGGGGACCGGTGGATCAACTTTCGTAATCGACAGCGGGCGATAAATGCCGAAACTGCCGATCGTGGCATAGACTCGCGCTAACTGTAACGGTGTTACCATCAGCCCGTAGCCGAAAGAAAAGGTGGCCCTCTCTATGTCAGACCACCGTTGTTTTTGAGGGTATAAGCCACTGCTTTCTCCGACCAACCCCAAATTGGTCGCTTTTCCTAATCCAAAGCGCGAGTAAGTATCTACCAACGCAGAGGAAGGCATCGCTAACGCCAGTCTGGAAACACCGACGTTACTCGATTTCTGCAGCACGCCCGTCAGCGTCAATTCGCTGTAGCGCGCCACGTCTTTGATTTCATGACCATTGACATAGTAAGGCAGCGTATTGAGCACACTATTTTCTTTGATGACACCGCGCTGCAGCGCCGTCATCACCACCATCGGTTTCACCGTAGAACCCGGCTCGAAGATATCGGTGATGGCGCGGTTACGCATAATCTCTTTCGGCGTATCCGCCAGATTGTTCGGGTTATAAGACGGGCTATTCGCCATCGCCAGCACTTCACCGGTATTCACGTCGACCAATACGGCCGTGCCTGACTCGGCTTTATTAAAGGCAACTGCGTTGTTAAGTTCGCGGTAAACCAGCGCTTGCAAACGCTCATCAATACTCAGCGCCAGATTATGTGCAGCCTGACTATCAACAGAGGAGATATCTTCAATCACGCGGCCAAACCGGTCTTTACGCACGGTGCGTGCACCGGGTTGCCCGGTCAGCCAGCGATCAAAGCTTTTCTCTACCCCTTCAATGCCTTGTCCATCGATATTAGTGAAGCCGATAAGGTGAGAGGTCACTTGCCCGGAAGGATAATACCTGCGAGATTCCTGCCGCAGATTAATGCCCGGCAGTTTCAGTTTATGGACGTATTCGCCAATGGCAGGATTCACCTGACGCGCGAGGTAAACAAAGCGCCCTTTCGGGTTAGCATTGATCTTCGTGACCAGTTGATCCAACGGAATATCAAGTGCGTCAGAAAGGGCTTTCCAGCGCGTATCCAGTGTAATACCGCCACGATCGTTCACTTCTTTAGGATCCGCCCAAACGGCATTCACCGGTACGCTGACAGCCAACGGGCGACCCGCGCGATCGCTGATCATACCGCGCGCCGTTGGCACTTCCTGTACGCGCAGGGAACGCATATCCCCTTCGCGCACCAGTTTGTCTGGGTTGATCACCTGAAGGTAAGCCGCACGAGCCATTAGGCCAAACATCGCAAGCAGAATACAGCCGCAAAGCAACGCAAAACGCCAGCTCACAAAGCTGGCTTGATCTTCCTGGCGCTTTAACTTTCCTGTTCGGGCTGCTTTCATGCTTAGCTGGTTGCCTATTTAGTTCATTGCTTAACCACAATGTTTTCCTGTGACGGATCGACATGCCCCATTTGCAGTTTTTCCGTCGCGATCCGCTCAACGCGGCTATGATCCCCAAGTGAGTTCTCTTCCAGGATCAGATTTCGCCATTCGATATCCAACGCATCACGCTCGAGCAGAAGCTGCTCACGTTCCGCCGTCAGCAAACGCGTCTTATGTGCTGTTGTCACCACAAAAACGGCAGAAACCAGTACGGCAATCATCAGCAACATCGGCAGCTTTGCATTACGCAGCAAGTCCTCACCGATGACGCCAACCAGAGTATGCCGTTCATTACCGATCATGCTGATAACCTCTCAGCGAACCGCAGCACGGAGCTACGCGCACGCGGATTTTCTGCGATCTCTGCTTCAGAAGGCATCAGTTTCTTTCCAACGGCTTTTAACGTCGCCCCCCCCTGACTACGCAACTGCGCTTCCGTTAACGGCAAGCCAGCAGGCACCTGTGGCCCACGGCTCTGATGGCGAATAAACCGTTTCACGATACGATCTTCTAACGAGTGGAAGCTGATAACCGACAGACGTCCCTGCGGAGCCAGTACGCTTAACGCACCTTCTAGCGCACGCTCGATCTCTTCCAGTTCGCTGTTGATGTAGATGCGGATCGCCTGAAAACTGCGCGTCGCCGGATGCTTATGTTTTTCTCTCACTGGGCTAGCGGCGGCGATCAATTCAGCCAGCTCTTTTGTCCGCGTCATCGGCTCAATGCGATTACGCTCTACAATCGCGCGGGCAATACGCTTGGCAAAACGTTCTTCACCGAACGTTTTCAAAACCCAGACAATGTCATCCGCTTCCGCTTTCATCAGCCATTCGGCAGCAGATAAGCCGCGTGTCGGATCCATACGCATATCCAGAGGGCCATCGCGCATAAATGAAAACCCACGCTCAGGGTCATCAAGCTGTGGGGAAGAAACGCCAAGATCGAACAGAACACCGTCGATCTGCCCGGTCAGGCCAAGTTCTGCAACATACTCCGCGATGGCGGAAAACGCCCCGTGAATAATAGAGAAACGAGGATCGTCAATCGCTTTAGCAGCTTCAATAGCCTGAGGATCGCGATCGATAGCTAACAGACGTCCTTCCGGCCCCAGTTGGGAGAGAATCAGACGAGAGTGACCACCACGGCCAAATGTGCCGTCGATGTATATGCCGCCGCTGCGAATGTTCAGGCCATTTACGGCCTCATCCAACAGGACGGTGGTATGTTTATAATTTTCCAGCATGACTATAGCGATAGGTCCTGCAACCGATCAGACAAGGGTTCCTGAGTCGATTGTTCAGCGTCAATATCATCCCTGACCTGTTGATACCAAGTCTGTTCATCCCACAGCTCAAACTTGTTGAACTGCCCGACTAGCATCACTTCTTTTTTAAGGTCCGCATGCTGCCTTAACGTATTCGCAATCAACAAACGCCCTGCACTATCCATTTGGCACTCGCTGGCATGCCCTAATAACAAGCGCTGAACGCGGCGTTCAGCGGGGTTCATGCTCGATAAGCGAGACAGCTTTTGTTCAATGATTTCCCATTCAGGTAAGGGATAAAGCAGCAGGCACGGCTGATGCAGGTCAATGGTGCAAACCATTTGACCTTGCGATTCCCCGTTCAGCATTTCCCGGTATCGGGTAGGCACAGCGAGGCGCCCTTTACTGTCGAGGTTAACCAGCGTAGCCCCACGAAACATACCTGAGTTACCTCTTCATCACCTTTTTCACCACTTTACCCCACAAATTCCCACCTTTAAGAGTGTACGGAGGGTATGAAAACCTTGTCAAGCCAGAGCTGGCGCGCTTTGGGATTATTCCTGAGTGAATTGAGGCCGGCATAGAGGTAAAAGGAATAAGGGGGCAAAATTAACGAAGATTAACGTCATGATAATTTGAGAAAAATTCATAACAGAATGGGAGGACTACAAACATATCGCTATTCACTACAGCGTCTCGATTATTTTTATTGTCAGAAGCTGATACCAAAGACAACGGTTTTCAGAATTGTCTTACTCACCCCGTATATCCTGAATACCAAGGCCTACGTGAGCCCGAAGAAGCATACCGCGCAATTGACTGTGGCTCAATGTCACATTTTTAACATCAGCCTCATCAATTTTTGATGAATCAACCGATTTACCTGACTTAATACTCCGTCGAACCAACCATTATGGTTTCCTGAAAAGAAACTCAGGCTCTGAAAGTGGGATCGCACAACGTGTATCACTTATCCTCCCAAGAGAAGCATGAGGGGGGTGTCACAAGTAGCCCTTTTTATCGGTCATTTACTCACCTCCTTTAAAGCTTTAATGCCATTACCTCCTCGCGGAAACGCCTCCCCCTGAAAAATCATAACAATCTGTTTTTAAAAAATTTTAAATCTCTTGTCGCGATAAAAAAACGAGAAACTTATCGGATAGACATAAAGTAGCGGGAAAGTATAAAAAACGCTCACAAATAAATGTTTTTACCTAGTACAAAGCCAATAACTCAGTGATGTAAACTACACAAACAAAATAATGCATGACAAAAAACCATGCAAAATCATTACACCAGTTTATCCGCCCTAAGAATGGAGCAGCCCGGTATGTTTTCCCCGACGTCACGATTGCGAAGCGCCACCGCAGATACCTTTGCGCTCGTTGTCTATTGTTTCATCACTGGTATGGCAGTAGAAATCATGCTTTCCGGGATGAGCTTCGAGCAATCGCTGTCTTCACGTTTACTGTCTATTCCCGTTAATATTGCCATTGCCTGGCCGTACGGGCTGTATCGCGATCGCGTGTTGAATATAGCCAGACGTCACGGTGGTGAGCATTTTCTGGTGCGTAGCGTTGCCGATCTGTTTGCCTATGTCAGTTTCCAATCTCCTGTTTACGCCATCATTCTCTGGTCTATCGGGGCAAATCCCGCACAAATCCTGACAGCTGTTACCAGTAATCTGGTGATATCAATGGTGACAGGCGTGATATATGGTTATTTCCTGGAATATTGCCGTCGGCTATTCCGCGTGGCATTGCCATAAAAGCGAAGTAAGAGTGAGTTGAGATTGAGTAGTAGCGAGTAGACCAGAAGAAGCGCCATAGTCATCTATGGCGCAGAAAGGCCGAGAGATTACACGCGACTCAGTGAGCCACGACGGTACAGGTTACGTCGAATACGATTTAAACCGGGCTTCGGCCTTTTCGGCTCATCCAGACTGGCCAACACCAGCTCCAGTACGCGTTCTGCGACTTCACGATGGCGCTGAGCGACAGACAATACCGGGCATTCCAGATAATCCAACAGTTCATTATCCCCAAAGGTCGCGATAGCCAGATTATTCGGCAAACGCCCGTTAATCTTCAGGTTGACGTCCATCACCCCTTGCAATAGCGGGAATGAGGTCGTGAACAGCGCTTCAGGCATAGGGTTATTTTTCAGATAATCCATAAATGCGGCAGCGGCGGCTACGCGTTCATAGCTATTGGAGTAAAGATAATTCACCTCACGCGGATCGCCCGCCCACGCCTGACGGAACCCTTGCTCACGCAAGAAGCTAACAGAAAGCTCAGGCAAAGCACCAAGATACAATACCGATTTCGCAGGCACTTTCCGTAATTCCTGCGCCAGCATTTCGGCATCTTCAAGATCGGCCCCGACCACGCTGGTAAAATGCTCGCGATCTAACGCCCTGTCCAACGCAATTATCGGCAGGTTGCCGTTTATCCAGCGCTGATAAAACGGGTGCTCGGGGGGTAATGCGGTAGAAACGATAAGAGCGTCAACCTGACGTTGTAACAGATGCTCAATACAGCGCATCTCGTTGTCCGGCTGATCTTCTGAACACGCGATTAATAACTGATAGCCGCGCTGTCTGGCCTGACGCTCCAGATAATTGGCAATGCGTGTATAGCTGGTATTTTCCAGATCGGGAATAACCAAACCAATTGAACGTGTGCGTCCGGCACGTAATCCAGCCGCGACGGCGTTGGGATGATAATTGTGCTCCCTGACGACAACCATGACTTTCTCAACGGTCTTATCGCTCACGCGATATTGTTTTGCTTTCCCGTTAATAACATAACTGGCTGTCGTGCGTGAAACACCCGCAAGACGCGCGATTTCATCCAGTTTCACGGTAACCCCTTAGTAGGCCGGAAAATAAATAGGCCGGATAAATAATAAATAGTGCGATGACCATAAAATCATCATGGATATGGCGTAGATCTAACAGCAGAAGCTTTTGTACGGCAACTGCTTTTATCACGTTACCCGCATATTTCAAGCTGTCATAGCAATAATGGACGTCTTTTAACCTGAAATATATTGCGCCTATATAAGATAAGGGAAATAAAAAGGCCCAATACTATTATCGGGCCTCTGAAAGGAAAAAGCAGCGAAAAGTCGATTAACGCATGATTTTATCGCCGCGTGATACACCGACGATCCCGGAGCGTGCTACTTCAACAATTTCGGCCACTTCACGCACGGCGCTGAGGAAGGCGTCCAGTTTATCGCTGGTGCCGGCAAGCTGTACGGTGTAAAGCGAGGCAGTAACATCCACAATCTGACCACGGAAAATATCGGCGCAGCGTTTCACTTCTTCGCGACCATATCCTGTGGCTTGCAGCTTCACCAACATGATTTCACGCTCAACGTGCGGCCCCTGCCCCAGTTCACTGACGCGCAGAACATCCACCAGCTTGTGCAGTTGTTTTTCGATTTGCTCCAGCACTTTCTCATCGCCTACCGTCTGGATCGTCATACGAGATAGTGTAGGGTCTTCCGTTGGTGCCACCGTCAGGCTTTCGATGTTGTAGCCGCGCTGGGAAAACAGGCCGACGACACGTGACAAGGCGCCTGATTCATTCTCAAGTAATACTGATAAAATCCGCCGCATGATCAGGTCCTCTCCGTTTTGCTCAACCACATTTCATCCATCGCCCCACCGCGAATCTGCATGGGGTAAACATGCTCGCTGCTGTCGATGTTGATATCAACAAACACCAGACGATTTTTCTGCGCCAGCGCCTGCGACAGCTTACTTTCCAGTTCGTCCGGCGTACCGATAGAAATCCCGATGTGGCCGTACGCTTCAGCCAGCTTGACGAAATCCGGTAGCGATTCCATGTAAGAACTGGAGTGACGGCCAGAGTAAATCATGTCCTGCCACTGTTTCACCATACCGAGGAAACGGTTGTTCAGGTTAATCACAACAACGGGCAAATCATATTGCAGCGCCGTAGAAAGCTCTTGAATATTCATCTGAATACTGCCGTCGCCCGTGACGCAAATGACCGTTTCTTCCGGCAACGCGAGCTTGATACCCAATGCCGCAGGCAAGCCAAAACCCATCGTACCCAGCCCACCGGAGTTCACCCAGCGGCGCGGTAAATCGAACGGATAATACAGCGCAGCAAACATCTGGTGCTGACCAACGTCCGATGCCACATAGGCTTTACCTTCCGTCAGTCGGTGCAGCGTTTCAATCACCGCCTGCGGTTTAATCTTGTCGCCTTCGGTGCTGTATTTCAGACAGTGACGCCCACGCCACTGTTCGATACCCTGCCACCAGTCGCGCAGCGCATCAAACTGCTGCGGTGCGCCATCTTGTTCCAGTAGCTCCAGCATCAGGCTAAGCACCTGTTTAGCATCGCCAACGATAGGGATATCGGCATTTACCGTTTTGGAAATCGACGCGGGATCGACATCAATGTGCAGTACGGTCGCATTCGGGCAATACTTCGCCAGATTGTTCGTCGTGCGGTCGTCGAAACGCACCCCTACGGCGAAAATCACATCGGCGTGATGCATTGCCGTGTTGGCTTCATACGTCCCGTGCATCCCCAGCATACCGAGGCACTGACGGTGCGTGCCGGGAAAACCACCCAATCCCATCAAAGAAGTGGTCACCGGCAGATTAAGTTTTTCCGCCAGCGTCAGCAGTTCTTCGTGACACTCCGCATTAATCACGCCGCCGCCGCTGTAGATAATCGGTTTTTTTGCCGCCAGCAGCGTTTGCAGCGCGCGACGAATCTGGCCTTTGTGCCCCTGAACCGTTGGGTTATAGGAACGCATGCTGACGCTTTCAGGATAAACGTACGGCAGCTTATTCGCCGGGTTCATGACGTCTTTCGGCAGATCGACCACCACAGGCCCAGGACGGCCGGTTGATGCCAGATAAAACGCTTTTTTCAGGATCGTCGGGACATCTTCCGCTTTCTTGACCAGAAAACTGTGCTTAACGATAGGCCGGGAAATCCCCACCGTGTCGCACTCCTGAAAGGAATCATAACCAATCAGCGAAGTGGCAACCTGACCGGACAACACCACCATAGGAATGGAGTCCATATATGCAGTAGCGATACCGGTAATGGCGTTGGTCGCACCGGGACCGGACGTGACCAGCACGACGCCGACCTCACCCGTCGCCCGCGCATAGCCATCAGCCATATGTACTGCACCTTGCTCATGCCGCACCAAAATATGCTCGATACCGCCAACCGTATGCAGGGCATCGTAAATATCCAGCACCGCACCGCCCGGATAACCGAACACATGTTTTACGCCCTGATCGATCAACGATCGGACCACCATTTCGGCGCCTGACAACATCTCCATGGGTTTGCCTCTTTTGTTCAGAAAGCGGAATCCGCTTCTGTATTGACCGGGGAAAATCCCCGCGCTTACGTTGTGTTAATACGGTTAATTTTTAGTACAAGAAGACGAAATATTATAGGGATTGCTAATAACCCATTAACATAACGCCAGATTATGACGCAGACAAACGGCAAAAAACCACCGCCCGTAATCAGGCGTTGGAGAAATCACAGGCGAGGGAAAAAGGATCTGAGATAAAATACTAACAGGAAACCCTCAGACCTGAGAGATCGTCCATAAAAGCCATAAATTACAGAGTGAAATATTGAGGCCGACAACCACATTTCTTTTCAGGAAACGCGCTTCTCAGCCTACGACAGCATCAAGACTCTGCGTACATCGCATCAATTTCCAACTGATAACGCTGGTTGATGATCTTTCTGCGCAGTTTGAGCGTTGGCGTCAGTTCCCCTTCCGCCATCGAAAACGGCACAGGCAGCAGCGTGAATTTCTTCACCTGCTCAACGCGGGAAAGCTCCTTCTGCATCTCCCTCAGGCGCTGTTCGAACAGCTCGATAATATGGCTGTGGCGCAGCAGTTCCAGACGATCGTGATACTTCAGGTTGATAGAGTGTGCATATTCTTCCAGCGCCTCGAAGCAGGGAACAATCAGCGCAGACACGTACTTACGCGTGTCAGCAATAATCGCAACCTGTTCAATAAAACGATCCTGCCCCAGCGCGCCTTCCAGATGCTGCGGTGCGATATATTTACCGCCCGAGGTTTTCATCAGATCTTTCAGCCGCTCGGTAATAAACAGGTTACCGTTGGCATCCAGTTCCCCCGCATCGCCGGTTTTCAGCCAGCCGTCTTCGGTAAAGGTCTCTGCGGTTTCCTGCGGACGGTGGAAATACCCCCGCATGATGGTAGCACCGCGTACCTGAATCTCTTTTTCCTCGCCAATGCGGACCTCAATGCCCGGCAGCGGCGTACCAATAGAACCTAAGCGGAAGCGGCCTTCTTCCCAGCAGGAAACCGTCGCGCAGGTTTCAGTCATACCGTAGCCATAGATGATGCGAATCCCGATCGCGCGGAAAAACAGAATGATGTTGTCATCCAGTCGCGCGCCTGCGGCTGGCATAAAGCGGATCTCGCCTCCCAGAAGCTGACGCAATTTCCCTAACACCAGACGATCGGCATAGCGATGCATCACGCGGCGGACGAACCCCACCTTTTTTGCTGCCTGACTCGCCAGAAAGACGTGCCGCCCCTGCATCACCGCCCAGTTGAATAGCCGCTGACGATACCAGGGAGCCTGCGCCACTTTTTCATGAATTGCGCTGTAAACTTTCTCATAAAAACGCGGTACGGCACACATCACGGTAGGCTTGACCGCCTGCATCGCATCACGAACCAGATTCGTGTTGCTGAGATACACGTTCTGGGCACCACGATGCATAATGACAAAGCTCCACGCGCGTTCAAATACGTGAGAAAGCGGTAAGAAACAGAGCGATACATCGTTTTCCGACATATCCAGGCGATCGTCGTGCAGCTTAAGCTGCATCGCCATGTTGGTGTAATCCAGCATGACACCTTTCGGTTCTCCGGTGGTGCCAGAGGTATAAATCAGCGTAAACAGATCGTTGAGATCGCGACTGTCGATGCGCTTTTGCCATTCGTCACGCCAGAAATCGTCTACCGCCTGCGCTTCAAATTCCTGCAGAGATTGCGCAATGTCGCTACCACGCAGGTTAACGCCTTCATCCATCACGATGATATTTCGCAGTTGCGGACAGGTATCACGCAGTGCCAGCAACGCATCCAACTGCGCCTGACCGCCGACGAATATCGTACGAATATCCGCATCATTGATGATGAACGCCGCCTGTGCCGCCGTATTTGTGGCGTAGATAGGTACACTAATCGCCCGCAGGTGCAGCAATGCCAAATCGGCCAGCGACCAATTCATCGAGTTATAAGAAAAAATGGCCACCCGCTCCTGAACATCTACGCCCAGCGCTAAAAGCGCGCTGGCAATGCGCTGAATACGCTGTCCGGCCTGTGTCCAGGTGAGCTGTTTTTCGCCTGCAGGCGACCACTCGCGCAGCGTAATACGACCTGCGCAGTGATTGATCTGATCTTGAACCCGGTGCACCACATGATAGGGCTGTAAATGATTAGTCATCTGTAAAAGAATTTATAAGGGAAGTGAATTCGACAGCGTTTCAGCGTACAGCTGTACATTATTTGGATTTGGCGTGCAGTCTACCGTCATTGTTCAAAACCGCAACGTTCTTTCGTGCATTCGCCGCTGGCTATCGCTGGTTTACTTGACGCACATCACACCAATCAAACGTTGACATATCCCTGATAATCGCGTACCAATAAAGCAACACCGAATTTTAGATGACGAGACACTATGTTCAACTTTACTGTCCTACTAAGCCTACTACTAAACGCATCCTTCTTGCGCGGTAGGTTTGTGGGCAGAGTTCAGAACTAAGTTTCTCGCCACACGATAAAAAAACCCGCGCTGATGCGCGGGTTTTTTTTTACTCGCCGAGCGCCAAGTACAAGTAGACACGACAAGGAACTAAACCGATGAGCGAGCAAGTCATTATTTTTGATACCACATTACGCGATGGTGAGCAGGCTTTACAGGCAAGTCTGAGTGTAAAAGAAAAGCTGCAAATTGCTTTCGCCCTGGAACGTATGGGCGTTGATGTCATGGAAGTGGGCTTTCCTGTCTCCTCCCCTGGCGACTTTGAATCCGTTCAGACCATCGCCCGCAACATCAAAAACAGTCGTGTATGCGGCCTGACCCGCTGTGTCGAAAAGGACATCGATGTCGCCGCAGAAGCGCTGCGTGTCGCAGACGCTTTCCGTATTCATACGTTTATCGCGACCTCACCAATGCACATCGCCACCAAGCTGCGCAGCACGCTGGACGAGGTGATCGAACGCGCCATCTACATGATCAAACGCGCACGTAACTACACAGACGATGTCGAATTCTCATGCGAAGATGCGGGCCGTACCCCAATTCCAGACCTGTGTCGTGTGGTTGAGGCCGCCATCAACGCCGGTGCCCGCACCATCAATATCCCGGATACCGTCGGCTACACCATGCCGCATGAGTTCGGCAACATCATCTCCTCTTTGTACCAACACGTTCCTAATATCGATAAAGCCATTATTTCTGTTCATACCCACGACGATCTGGGTTTGGCTGTCGGCAACGCCATGGCAGCCGTTCACGCAGGGGCTCGTCAGGTAGAAGGCACCTTGAACGGTATCGGAGAACGTGCGGGTAACTGTTCACTGGAAGAGGTCATCATGGCGATCAAAACTCGCCATAACATATTGAATGTCCACACCAATATCAATCATCAGGAAATCTACCGCACCAGCCAGTTGGTCAGCCAGATTTGTAATATGCCTATCCCCGCCAACAAAGCGGTCGTGGGGGCCAATGCCTTCGCACACTCTTCCGGTATTCACCAGGATGGCGTGCTGAAGAACCGTGAAAACTACGAAATCATGACGCCAGAATCCATCGGCCTGAAAGAAGTGCAGTTGAACCTGACTTCCCGTTCTGGCCGTGCCGCCGTGAAGCACCGTATGGAAGAGATGGGCTATCAGGACAGCGATTACAATCTGGACGATCTGTACTCCGCCTTCCTGAAACTGGCGGATAAAAAAGGTCAGGTCTTTGATTATGATCTGGAGGCGCTGGCCTTTATCAACCGCCAGCAGGAAGAGCCTGAGTTCTACAGTTTGGACTATTTTAGCGTTCAGTCCGGTTCCAGCGTGATGGCAACCGCCTCTGTCAAACTGGTTTGCGGCGAAGAAACCCAGTCAGAAGCTGCAACAGGTAATGGCCCCGTCGATGCCGTTTATCAGGCAATCAACCGCATTACGGGTTATCAGGTTTCGCTGGTTAAATACCAACTGACCGCCAAAGGCCAGGGTCGTGATGCGCTGGGTCAGGTTGATATCGTTGCGGATTATCAGGGCCGTCGTTTCCACGGCGTCGGTCTGGCAACAGATATCGTTGAATCTTCCGCACAGGCAATGGTAAATGTATTAAACAACATCAAACGTGCTCAGCAGGTAGAAAAAGAAATTCAACGTCTGCAACAGCACAATAGCCAACAACAAAACGATAGCAAACAACAAAACAGTCAGGAAACAGTGTGATGACAAAGAGCTACCATATCGCCGTTTTACCCGGAGACGGCATTGGCCCGGAAGTAATGGCACAGGCCCATAAAGTACTGGACGCGGTACGTCAGCGTTTTGGCATCCGCATTACCACCAGCGAGTATGACGTTGGCGGTATCGCCATTGACCGTCAGGGCACGCCGCTGCCACAGGCGACCGTCGCAGGCTGTGAGCAGGCCGATGCGATTCTGTTCGGTTCCGTGGGCGGCCCGAAATGGGAACACCTGCCACCGGCAGAGCAGCCGGAGCGCGGTGCGTTATTGCCTCTGCGTAAACACTTCAAACTGTTCAGCAACCTGCGTCCTGCTCGTCTGTATCAGGGACTGGAAGCGTTTTGTCCGCTGCGTAGCGACATCGCGGCGAAGGGCTTTGATATCCTGTGCGTCCGCGAACTGACGGGGGGAATCTACTTCAGCCAACCAAAAGGGCGTGAAGGGAGCGGCCAGTACGAGCGCGCTTTCGATACCGAGGTGTATCACCGTTTCGAGATTGAGCGCATCGCGCACATCGCGTTCGAATCTGCCCGCAAACGTCGCGGCATCGTGACGTCGATCGACAAAGCCAATGTGCTGCAAAGTTCGATCATGTGGCGTGAGATCGTTAATGAAGTCGCCAAAGCCTATCCAGATGTGAAGCTGTCCCACCTGTATATCGATAACGCGACGATGCAATTAATTAAAGATCCGTCTCAGTTTGACGTGATGCTGTGTTCTAACCTGTTCGGTGACATTCTGTCCGACGAATGCGCCATGATTACCGGTTCAATGGGCATGCTGCCTTCCGCAAGCCTGAATGAGCAAGGTTTTGGCCTGTACGAGCCTGCTGGCGGCTCCGCGCCGGATATCGCCGGTAAAGACATTGCCAACCCAATTGCACAGATTCTGTCTTTGGCGCTGCTGCTGCGCTACAGCCTGGGTGCGGATGATGCCGCAAATGCGATTGAAAAAGCGGTGAATACGGCACTGGCAGAAGGCTACCGCACCGCTGATCTGGCCAACACCAGCGACGCGATCGGCACCAGTGAAATGGGCGACGTGATTGCGCGTTTCGTGGCGCAAGGGGCATAACCATGGGTAAGACGTTATATCAAAAGTTGTACGATGCGCACATCGTTCATGAAGCGCCGAACGAAACACCGTTGCTGTACATCGATAGGCATCTGGTACACGAAGTGACTTCCCCGCAGGCGTTCGATGGTCTGCGTGCGATGGGTCGTAAGGTTCGTCAACCGGGGAAAACCTTTGCGACCATGGACCACAACGTGTCCACGCAGACCAAAGACATCAATGCCAGTGGAGAGATGGCCCGCATTCAGATGCAGGAATTAATCAAAAACTGTGCAGAATTCGGCGTTCAATTGTATGACCTGAACCACCCTAATCAGGGTATCGTTCACGTTATCGGCCCAGAACAAGGGATGACGCTGCCGGGTATGACCATCGTCTGCGGTGACTCCCACACCGCAACGCACGGCGCGTTTGGTTCACTGGCTTTCGGTATCGGTACATCGGAAGTAGAGCATGTGCTGGCGACGCAAACCCTGAAACAGGGTCGCGCCAAAACCATGAAGATTGAAGTCACTGGCGATGCCCCACACGGCATCACCGCAAAAGACATCGTGCTGGCGATCATCGGTAAAACCGGTAGCGCAGGCGGCACCGGTCACGTCGTTGAGTTCTGCGGTAAAGCTATTCGTGCACTGAGCATGGAAGGCCGTATGACGCTGTGCAACATGGCTATTGAGATGGGCGCGAAGGCGGGTCTGGTCGCACCGGATGAAACCACATTCAACTACCTGAAAGGCCGCCAGTTTGCGCCGAAAGACGCCAACTGGGATGCAGCCGTTACCTACTGGAATACGCTGAAATCGGATGATGACGCGCAGTTCGATACGGTTGTCACGTTGGAGGCCGCTCAGATCGCACCGCAGGTCACCTGGGGTACCAATCCCGGCCAGGTTATCGCCGTCAATCAGGAAATCCCTAACCCAGATTCTTTCAGCGATCCGGTAGAGCGCGCCTCTGCCGCCAAAGCGCTGGCTTATATGGATCTGCAACCCGGCATCAAACTGACCGACGTGAAGATCGATAAAGTTTTCATTGGCTCCTGCACCAACTCGCGCATTGAAGATTTACGTGCTGCGGCAGAAATCGCCAAAGGGCGCAAAGTCGCCGCTGGCGTACAGGCTATCGTTGTACCCGGCTCCGGCCCGGTAAAAACCATGGCGGAGCTGGAAGGGCTGGATAAAGTGTTCATCGAAGCCGGTTTTGAGTGGCGCTTACCGGGCTGCTCCATGTGTCTGGCGATGAACAATGACCGTCTGAACCCTGGCGAGCGTTGCGCCTCAACCAGCAACCGTAACTTTGAAGGCCGTCAGGGACGCGCGGGTCGCACCCATCTGGTCAGCCCGGCAATGGCTGCGGCTGCCGCGGTGACGGGTCGCTTTGCCGACGTCCGCGAGTTGAATTAAGAGAGAAACCGACATGGCTAAATTTACTCAACACACGGGTCTGGTGGTTCCTCTGGATGCCGCTAACGTCGATACCGACGCCATCATTCCCAAACAGTTTCTGCAAAAGGTGACGCGTACCGGCTTCGGCCAACACTTGTTCCACGACTGGCGTTTTCTGGACGATGCGGGTCAACAGCCTAACCCTGAGTTTGTGCTGAACAAGCCGCATTACAAAGGGGCAAGTATCCTGCTGGCGCGGGAAAACTTCGGCTGCGGCTCTTCCCGTGAGCATGCGCCGTGGGCACTAACCGATTACGGCTTCAAAGTCGTTATCGCCCCAAGCTTCGCCGATATCTTCTACGGCAACTCGTTTAACAACCAGCTGCTGCCGGTGAAACTGAGCGACGAGGAAGTAGACGAGCTGTTCAAGCTGGTTGACGGGCAGGAAGGCATTAATTTCACGGTCGATCTGGAAAATCAGGTCGTGCAAGCGGGCGGCAAACGCTATCCGTTTGAAATCGACAGTTTCCGTCGTCACTGCATGCTAAACGGATTGGACAGCATCGGCCTGACGCTGCAACACGAAGCGTCTATCACTGAGTATGAAAAGAATCAGCCTGCCTTTCTGAACTGATTTGAGATAATGGATCAACAAAGCCCGCACGATTTCCGGCGGGCTTTTTATTTTATAGAGACAAAAACCAGATAGCGCGTCGTTGGCCACTGATGATGATTGGGGTCTTTTACCGCTCTTATTTTGTTGCGGCCGGATTACATCAGATGAAATCGGGACACCCCAAGATTCAACCGCTCGGCCTGCTGCTCCAACGAGGCGGCAGACGAGGAAGCCTCAAGCACCAGCGTCGCATTCTGTTGCGTGACCCGATCCATTTCAGATATCGCTAACGACACCTGATTGATACCACTGCTTTGTTCATCAGAAGCCAGCGCGATCTCATTGATAATGCGGGTGACGTTATTAATTTCCGTGACAATCTCGGCCATCGCTTTCCCCGCCTCGGACGCCAACGTCGTTCCTTCCGTCACTCTGGTTTCGGATTCTTTAATCAACGTGGCAATTTCCGTTGCGGCGTTAGCCGAGCGCTGTGCGAGATTACGCACTTCTCCTGCCACCACCGCGAAACCTTTGCCCTGCTCACCGGCTCTGGCCGCTTCGACCGCCGCATTCAGCGCCAGAATATTGGTCTGGAATGCAATCCCATTAATGAGCGCGATAATCTCAGAAATTTTGCCTGAACTTCTGGCAATCTCCGCCATAGACCCCACAACCTGTTCCACAATCTTGCCACCGTTCAGCGCTTTGGCTGAGGTATCCGTCGCCACAACGCTGGCATGGTGCGCATTATCGGTATTCTGCTTCACGGCAGCCGTCAGTTGCTCCATGCTAGCCGCCGTTTCCGCCAACGCCGCGGCCTGCTGCTCCGTTCGTGCAGACAAATCCGTATTGCCGACAGCAATTTTCGTCGAACTGCTGTGAATTGACTCCGCACTGTCGCGTACCGAACCAACCGTTTCCGAGAGCGAATCCTGCATTTGCTGGATATTGTTCCCCAGGATGCCAATTTCATTTCTTCCCACAGCCACGTTCGCGCGCGTTAAGTCTCCGTGAGCAATAGCCTGTATGCGTGATACCCAATACTGAATTGGGTTAATAATGACCCGACGAATTAATAAGAACGTCATACCCGTTAATACGATGGCTAAAATAAAGGCGCCCGTCATGAGCGTATATCCCAACGTGGAATGTCGCTCTGCCGTCACATTAATATTTTTTGCCATCTCAACCCGATAAAGATAAGACGCTTTCAACGGTACATCATAGTCATCATCCAATTTAGACATTAACGTCGACTCAAACGCGTTGAGTTCTTCAACATTTCCTTTTTTCGCTATGTCAAACATGGGTTTGATCCCGCGCTCAACATAATCGCTATAACGTGCTTTTAATTCATTATCGCGAGCGAGTTCGACATCAGAACGAACCGATCTATTTTGATACCCATTAAACATTTTCTGAGACAGTGACAGACGCTCCTCTGCGGCTTTCATGCTGGCGTTATAGTTATCAGTAAGGCCATTGCGTAAATGATTTACCGCATGAAGCAAATTCATACGCGCCGCACGCATATGGTTAGCACTATCCACTAACTCCATTCGCACATTCAATTCCAGCGTAGAGTCATTTAAC
The DNA here is from genome assembly GCF_046159765.1 of Pectobacterium artocarpous. Lineage (NCBI taxonomy): Bacteria > Pseudomonadati > Pseudomonadota > Gammaproteobacteria > Enterobacterales > Pectobacteriaceae > Pectobacterium > Pectobacterium artocarpous. The sequence goes on along the minus strand of NZ_JBJXVK010000002.1, from coordinate 131,613 downwards.
GACAGTTCAGCCTGCTCCAGAAAATACGATGATGTGGAAATCGCCAAGGCAAAAAGCAGTAAAACACCAGAAAAAACAAAGATAAAAAGTGGCGTCAGTTTGATATTATGCAACCCAGAAGCGGAATACCGGGATTCAGGTTTCTCATAAATCGCTATTGACTGGTAAGGGACATCGCTCATTTTTACATCCATCGGGTTATTCAAAACATTGCTGTGAAGTAAATTGCAGACAAGCGACGAAAAATAACACCCCCGCCGCATGTTACATAATATATAAAGATTGTGACAATCTGCGTTAAATACAAAAAGAAAAACAGTCGCTTCAGAAAAATAATTTCACCTATAAGATCATCATCACGAAAAATCGTCATTTCAACGACAATGATTTCAATTAAAAACCATTCAGAAAATAAACTATCACACAATGTGTGTGAATTATCCTAGTCACTATTATTACAGCAATATTAATCATAGAAGTAAAAAGTGAATTCATTCTATTTTCCTGAAAACAAACACCCTCTGACATTCAATGTGGCTGATTAGCTTATTCTTCTATACACTCTGAATATAAAATCGCCACACAGGGCTCACGATCACCTATAATCCCCCGAACTACGGCACTTTGTCGCCCGCCTAAAATCGGTGGAATAACCTGCCGTAATCATGCCCGACGCCTTTCTCTGCGGGCATGCTCCCTCCCTTGTCTTACTCTGCCATTTTCTTTTGCGAAGCCGCACGCAGGCCCGTCACGCCATTCAATGGCCAGCGAAATATGCAGGTATATTTCATTCTCGACAAACGTCATTGTTGATATACGTCAACACTCGAACATACCATGACCCTATATCGCGATGAAAAAACACCCAAACAAGCATATTCAGGCAGCCATTGAATACGCATCAGCGTAGGGTTGGCATTTTTATCTCAGCAACGGGCATGCATTTGGCAGGCTTATCTACGGCACGCCGGACCACAGTCCCCATATGATGAGTATTTGGTCCACGCCGTCAGTCCCGGAAAATCAGGCAACCCAAAACGCCCGAGAGCTTGCCACGATTAATCTGGCCTTACAGATACGCAATGCGCGCCAGCAGAACGAATTGGCACGTTATTGTGCACTGCTCAGCGAAGGCAAACCATTACATGAACAAATCATTACGTGAACAGCGCCGCGACTATCCTCTTGCCATACAAACCATCTCCGGCTGCCAAAAGATGGGGGCAGATAAACGCCATAAAAAAAGCCAGCGAAGAACTCGCTGGCTGGTGAAACGTCACCATTACTCAGAATACATTTCTGACCACCTAGAGCCAATGACGGTACTCATCATCAGACATATCTTTCAGGTGCCACTGCGTCGCCTGCTGCAATAATGCGATGCGCTGCTGGGGAGACATCCATCGCAACCACGTTGCTTTACAGCTCGATAAGTAGGTTCGATAGAACCGGTACAAACGGGAAATCGCCATCAGCCACCTCCTCTCTTTCCTTATGGGAAAGTATCGACGTAATATAGGGAAAGATAAATTGATGACTTTAGTGCAGGGAGTTCCTCTTTTATGTCTTCTCCTCGTCTACAACAACAGTTCATCCGCCTGTGGCAACACTTTCAGGGGCAGGCCACCGACACCACATTGCAAGAATTAACCGGGGTGCTGAACTGTTCCCGTCGCCATATTCGTTCACTGCTGAACGCCATGCAGCAGGAAGGCTGGCTCGTCTGGCAGGCAGAAGCCGGGAGAGGAAAACGCTCGCAGCTCTCTTTTGTGTATACCGGATTAGCCCTCCAGCAGCAGCGTGCCGAGGATCTGCTGGAACAGGATCGCATTGAGCAACTGGTGCAGTTAGTGGGTGATAAAGAAGCGGTACGCCAGATGTTACTCGCCCATCTTGGGCGGAGCTTCCGGCAAGGAAAGCATATTCTGCGCATCCTCTATTACCGTCCGTTACGCAATTTACTGCCCGGCTCGGCGCTACGACGTTCAGAAATGCACATCGCACGGCAAATTTTCAGCGGACTCACCAATATAAATGAGGAAAATGGGGAAATTGAACCCGATCTGGCTCATCACTGGCAGATGATCTCCCCTCAGCATTGGCGCTTCTACCTACGCCCGGCGATCCGTTTTCATCATGGTAGAGAGCTCACAATGGACGACATCACTACGTCACTCTCTCGCCTTATTCCGCTTCCGCTCTTTTCTCATCTTGAAACCGTCACCTCACCGATGCCATTTGTGATTGATATTCGGCTACACAGCCCGGATAAATGGCTACCGTGGCTATTAGGCAGCGTGCACGCCATGATTTTGCCGCAAGAGTGGCAAACACTATCCGATTTTGCCCAGCATCCGATCGGCACCGGCCCATATGCCGTGGTGCGCAATAACAGTAATCAATTGAAAATTCGCGCCTTCGATGATTATTTTGGCTATCGGGCGTTAATTGATGAGGTCAATATCTGGGTCCTACCGGACGAACCGGAGGAAATGCCGGTCTCCATCCAACTCCAGTCTGACAATTCTCGTCACGAGCAGTTAGAAAGTCGGATGGAAGAAGGCGGCTATTTCCTACTGTTCGACAAACGCTCGCCGTTAGCATCACGGCCAGAAGCACAGCGGTGGCTCAGGCAGGTCTTTAACCCAATTTCGCTACTCAACCACGCCAATACCAGCAACCAGCGTGACTGGTCGCCCGCCTACAGTTTGCTGCCGCGCTGGCACCATCACCATCCCGATATACCGCAACCCCTTCCCAAAGGGCTGACGGACGTCACGCTCACGCTCTATCAGGCACACCCTGAATACCGGATATTAAGCGAGATTATGCGCACACTGCTGGCACAGCACGGCGTCAAACTGCATGTCCAAACGGTCAGCTACGAAGACTGGCATCAGGGCAATGCCGAGAGCGATATCTGGTTTGGCAGCCTGAATTGCTACCTGCCGCTTGAATTCTCGCTGTTCGCGCTGCTCTACGAACTCCCGCTGGTGCAGCACTGCCTGGATGACGATCTGCTCGCGGATGCGCAACAGTGGCGTAACCACGCGTTGCCGATGGCGGAATGGTGTGAAAAGCTGATCGCCAGCGGCCAACTGCACCCTCTGCTGCACCACTGGCTGCAACTTCAAGGCCAGCGCAGTATGCGCGGCGTCAGGATGAATATGTTGGGCTGGTTTGATTTTAAATCCGCCTGGTTTGCACCGCCGGAACACTGATAGCCTTTCGCTGCGTGGCTTAACCCTTTACAATGTGCCGTTCTCAACGGGGTGCGGAAGATTTTTCGCTGAGAAGATACCCGTCGAACCTGATCCGGTTAATACCGGCGAAGGGATTTGAGAGTGCGGCGTATTGCTGCCTCGAAGTCCTTTGCCACCCTATGATTCTCAGGAGTGCAAAGTGTTAAATCAATTACTACACCGTTCAGCCACAGTGCTGAAAACCAGCCTGCCTTGCCTGTTACTGCTCTCTGCTTCGGCTTTCGCCAAACCCGCGCTTACGGTTTATACCTATGACTCATTCGCTTCCGAATGGGGTCCGGGGCCCGTCATCAAGACCGCGTTTGAAAAAGAGTGCGAGTGCGAACTGAATTTCGTCGCACTGGAAGACGGTGCCTCGCTGCTGAACCGTCTGCGTATGGAAGGCAAAAACAGCAAAGCGGACATCATTCTGGGGCTGGACAACAACCTGTTGCAGGCAGCAGAACAAACCGGCCTGTTTGCGCCACACGGTCAGGACACCCGCGCTGTCACGGTGCCGGGCGGCTGGAACAATAAGACGTTCGTTCCTTACGACTACGGCTATTTCGCGTTTGTGTATAACAAAGACACGCTGAAAAACCCGCCGAAAAGCCTGCATGAACTGGTGGACAGCAATGCACCGTGGAAAGTGATCTATCAGGATCCGCGCACCAGCACGCCGGGACTGGGTCTGCTGTTATGGATGCAGAAAGTGTACGGCGACGATGCACCGCAAGCCTGGCAGAAGCTGGCGAAAAAAACCGTTACCGTCACCAAAGGTTGGAGCGAAGCCTATGGCCTGTTCCTGAAAGGGGAAGCCGATCTGGTACTGAGCTACACCACTTCGCCGGCCTATCACATCATTGAAGAAAAGAAAGACAACTACGCGGCGGCCACCTTTAGCGAAGGACACTATCTGCAAATTGAAATCGCCGGGCAGTTGGCTTCCAGCAAAAATCCCGAACTGGCAAAACGCTTTATGCAGTTCATCCTGAGCCCAACCTTCCAGCAGGCGATTCCTACCACGAACTGGATGTATCCGGCGGTTAAAACCGACCTGCCTGCGGGCTTCGCGGCGCTCGCGGTTCCTGAGAAGGCCATGCAGTTCAGCGCACAGGACGTTGCCGACCAACGGACGCAGTGGATTCAGGCATGGCAACGCGCCGTCAGCCACTGATCGGCGGACGTCTGTGGCCAGGGCTGCTGGCCACAACGCTGTTAATTTCCGTTGCCGCTCTGGCTTTCGGTGCGCTGTGGCTACAGGCTCCCGAAAGCCAGTGGCGCACGCTATGGCATGACAGCTATCTTTGGCATGTCATTCGCTTTACCTTCTGGCAGGCCTTTCTTTCTGCGTTTTTCTCTACCGTTCCGGCCATTTTTCTCGCCAGAGCGCTGTATCGGCGGCGCTTTCCCGGCCACCGCTGGCTGTTGCGCCTGTGCGCGATGACGCTGGTGCTGCCCGTGCTGGTCGCCGTTTTTGGCCTGCTCAGCGTTTATGGTAGACAAGGCTGGCTGGCCTCTGCGCTGGGCTGGTTTGACCTGAAATACACGTTTTCGCCCTATGGATTGCAGGGCATCCTGCTGGCGCATGTCTTCTTCAATCTGCCGCTGGCGACGCGATTGCTGTTGCAGTCGTTAGAAGGCATCGCTACCGAGCAGCGTCAGTTGGCCGCCAATCTGGGCATGAACAGCTGGCAGCATTTCCGCTTGCTGGAATGGCCCGCCCTGCGCCGACAGATTTTACCGACCGGCGCGCTGATTTTTATGCTCTGCTTTGCCAGCTTTGCAACGGTGCTGTCACTGGGTGGAGGCCCGCAGGCGACCACGATTGAGCTGGCTATCTATCAGGCATTAAGTTTTGATTACGATCCGGCACGCGCGGCGCTGCTGGCGTTAATTCAGATGATTTGCTGTCTGGGTTTAGTGCTGCTGAGCCAGCGGCTGGGACGCATTCTACCCGTCGGCAGTACACAACAGCTTGCCTGGCGTAATCCGCAGGATAGCACCTTAAGCCGCCTCACAGATGGCCTGCTGATCGGTGCACTGTTACTGTTGGTCGTTCCTCCCTTGCTGGCCGTGGTGGTAGATGGCGTAAACCGATCGCTGGTTACCGTGCTGCAACAGCCTGTCCTCTGGCAAACGCTGTTAACCTCGCTGCGTATTGCCTCAGGCGCAGGGTTATTGTGTCTGGTATTGACCATGATGCTACTCTGGAGCAGTCGCGAACTTAAGTTGCGCCACAAGCCACTCTACGGACAGTTGATGAACCTCAGCGGTATGCTTATCCTCGCCATGCCCGGTATTGTGCTAGCAACCGGCTTTTTCCTGCTGCTGAATAACAGCATCGGGCTGCCGCAATCCCCCTACGCGCTGGTCGTGCTCACTAATGCGCTGATGGCGATTCCTTACGCGATCAAAGTGTTGGAAAACCCGATGCTGGACGTTGCCGAACGTTACAACCGACTCTGCACCTCGCTGGATATTCGCGGTTGGCAACGGCTAAGGCTGATCGAACTTGCCGCACTGAAGCAGCCGATCGCACAGGCGTTAGCCTTTTCTTGCGTGCTATCACTCGGTGACTTCGGCGTCATCGCGCTGTTCGGCAATGAGCAATTCCGCACACTGCCTTTCTATCTGTATCAGCAAATTGGTTCCTACCGTAGCGCCGATGGCGCAGTCACGGCGCTGCTGTTGATGCTGCTGTGCTTTATGTTATTTACCCTGATTGAAAAACTGGCAGGCCGTCATGATCGCGCTTGAGAAATTGACCTACTTCTATCAGCACTTGCCCATGCGTTTTGACTTTCACGTCAACGCGGGCGAACGCATCGCCATCCTTGGCCCCAGCGGCGCAGGGAAAAGTACGCTGTTAAATCTGATTGCCGGTTTCTTGATGGCCGACAGTGGCGAACTGCGGCTTAACGGTGAACCTCATCGCGAGACGCCTCCCGCTAAACGGCCGGTTTCAATTCTGTTTCAGGAAAATAATCTGTTTCCTCACCTGACCCTTGGGCAAAACATCGCGCTGGGGCTCCATCCTGGCCTGCGTCTCAGTGCCGCACAGCGCGAAACGCTAAGGCAGATCGCCGATCGGGTCGGTCTGGCGGATCTTCTGGATCGTCTGCCGTCGCAGGTTTCCGGAGGGCAACGACAACGCGCGGCATTGGCACGCTGTCTGGTTCGTCATCAGCCCATTCTACTGCTGGATGAACCCTTCTCGGCACTCGATCCGGCGCTGCGTCAGGAAATGCTCGATCTGGTTGAAAGCGTGTGTCAGGAGCGTGAGTTCACGCTGTTGATGGTGTCCCACAATCTGGATGATGCCATGCGGATCGCAAAACGTACCGTGCTGATCGTGGACGGCCAGATTTATTATGACGGGCCGACTCAGGCGCTACAGGATGGCAGCGTCGATGCCGCCACCATCCTGGGAATTTCACGCTCGTCTTCAAACTAAGACATTAAGGCAACACCTGATAGCGCAGGTTGCTGAACGTTACGATACGGCGATCGTTTTTCATCAGAATCTGCACCTCATTGCCTGTGATGTGCGGCAGTTTCTTCTCTGCCCTTTCCAGCCCATAGCGGTGCATGACGGTGCCATCCTGATTAAACGACAGCCTATAACCTACAGCATCGAGTGGCCGCGTGAACATCACTTTTCTGAACGATCCTGCGTACGGATAATCGGGTTTATGTGGGGCGTTTTCCCATGCCCCATTGATTTGTACTGTGACCAATTCGACATATTCAGCTTTTATGCCTTGCAGGTATTGTGTCTTTTTGTGCTGCTGTGCTTATATGAATGGGTGATGGCGCGTTCAAACACAACGCCCGACCATAGCTAACATAAGTAAACTCACATAAATAAACAGGATTCCCGTGACGCACTACTCTCCTTCCACTTCAGCACTACTAAGCACCGCGCATGTTGACGCGGTCGTCGTCGTGCGCGTGGCAGTCGTGGTCGTCGTCGTCGGCAGCGCGCCGTAACGGGTTCCGAATCCAAACCAGATTCTCAAACCCCGCCGGCGCCAACCGAGCGGGGTTTCTTGTCTTCTCTACCCTCCCCGCTTCAACACTGCACCGGCCCTGATGAAGGATGTAAGTATGCGTTATACAGGCGCTCAGTTAATTGTTCGGCTGCTCGAACAGCAGGGCATCACAACCGTAGCGGGTATTCCCGGCGGCGCAGCGCTGCCGTTATATGATGCACTGGGACAAAGTAAGACGATCCGCCACGTTCTGGCTCGTCATGAGCAAGGGGCTGGATTTATGGCACAAGGCATGGCGCGTGCCAGTGGGCGTGCCGCCGTTTGCATGGCCTCCAGTGGGCCGGGCGCAACGAACCTGATCACCGCGATTGCCGATGCCAAACTGGATTCGATTCCGCTGGTCTGTATCACAGGCCAGGTCCCTTCCGGCATGATCGGCACCGATGCGTTTCAGGAAGTCGATACCTACGGCATTTCTATCCCCGTCACCAAACATAACTATCTCGTTCGCGACATCAACGATCTACCACGTGTGATTCCAGAAGCCTTTCGCATTGCGCAGTCAGGTCGACCCGGCCCGGTATGGATCGACATTCCAAAAGATATCCAAACTGCGACCATTGAATTGAATACGCTGCCGGGAATGCTCCCGCTCGATACGCCACCAGCCATTGCACAGCAGGAAATCGAGCGGGCGGCAGCGATGATCAACGCCGCTCAGCGTCCTATTCTCTATCTGGGCGGTGGGATTGTTAGCGGCGCGGCGCACGAACAGGCGGTACAACTGGCGGAACGCTCAAGTTTACCAACCACCATGACGCTGATGGCGCTGGGTGCCATGGCCGTTGATCACCCCTTGTCGCTCGGTATGCTGGGGATGCACGCCGCACGATCAACCAATCTGATCTTACAGCAGGCAGATTTGTTAATTGTACTGGGTGCGCGTTTTGACGATCGCGCGATTGGCAAAGCGGAACAGTTTTGCCCGAATGCCAATATCATCCACATCGATATCGATCCCGCAGAATTAGGCAAGATCCGCCAAGCGCATGTGGCGATCAACGCGGATGTCGCGGAGGCGCTGGATCGCTTGCTGCCGCACATTACATCGCAGCAGCGTGACGTGTGGCGTGCAACCGTTCGCGGACTGCAACAGGAATTTCCGTTCAACATGCCGAATACTGGCGATCCCTTAAGCCATTATGGGCTGGTGCAGGCCACAGCGCAGGCGCTGACGGATGATGCCATCATCGCAACCGATGTCGGCCAGCACCAAATGTGGGTCGCTCAATCTTATCCCCTGCGGCGTCCACGTCAGTGGCTGACATCCGGCGGGCTTGGGACGATGGGCTTTGGCTTACCTGCGGCAGTTGGCGCAGCGTTGGCGGAACCCGAGCGCACCGTCGTGTGCTTCTCTGGAGATGGCAGCCTGATGATGAATATTCAGGAAATGGCAACCGCAGCAGAAGAAGGACTCAACGTCAAAATCGTCCTGATGAACAATCAGTCACTCGGTCTGGTTCATCAGCAGCAGGATCTGTTTTTCCAGCAGCGCATTTTCGCTGCCGATTACCGCTACAGCGCAAATTTCCTCGCGATTGCCGCAGGTTTCGGCTTTGCAACCTGCGATCTGAACGCCGTCGCCGATCCACGGACCGCGTTGCAGGAGGTACTTAATCAACCGGGGCCCGCGCTGATCCACGTACGCATCGACGCCAATGAAAAAGTTTTTCCGATGGTGCCACCGGGCGCAGCAAACATCGATATGATCGGAGATTAATGACTATGCCAACTCAACCAACGTCGCTAACACAATCAACGTGTAATCAGGTCACGCTAGAGCTCTCTGTGCGCAACCACCCCGGCGTGATGTCACACGTTTGCGGTCTATTTGCCCGCCGGGCATTTAACGTGGAAGGCATTCTGTGTATGCCGCTGGCAAACGGCGAGGAAAGCCGCATCTGGCTACTGGTCAAAGATGACCAGCGGCTACAACAGATGATTCGTCAGGTAGAAAAGCTGGAGGACGTCCTTCAGGTGCGTCGTCACGGTGAAGAAATGCGTATTTTCGAGCAGGTCGCCGAATTTTACCGCTAGCGGGTTGGGCCGGGTCTTTCCCGGCCAGCCCAATCTCACCCGTTTAACACCTGCCATAACAGATGACGGTAAATCGGCATCAGCGGGTGCTGAATCAGCACGATCAGCATGGCAACGGCTGCCACGGACACCACCGGCGCCACCCAGCGCAAGCGTCTGAGCGGCAACGTTTTGCTAAACCAGTCACGGTGTTTACGCTTATCGCTGCGCCACCAGCGCCAGTTTAACCAGCCAGCGATCCACACCACGACGGCAGTAAGCAATAATAACCACTTAAACCCCGCGCTGTTCGTACCCGCGGGAATATCAATCGCCACGCCAGCCAGAATGCCGGGTAAGAAATAGGCTGGCGGCCACAGCAAGCAGCCAATGATATTCGGCACGGCAAATTTATAAGGCGGTAACCCCAGCATCCCCGCCACCATCGGAATGAGCGGGCGTGTCGGGCCGACAAAACGCCCGATCAATATCGTCGGCATCGGGTGTTGATACAGGGCATATTCGGTTTTACTCAATAACGCCTGGTATTTTTTCAGGAAGGACCAGTTATGCAGCGGCGCCTTAAAACGCATGCCAATAAAATAGGAAATCCAGTCTCCTAGCAGGCAACCGATAATCCCGGCCGCCCACGCCGGGTAAAGCCCCATTTGTCCGCTGCCAATCAGCGCGCCCAGCGTTGCCATCATCACCGTTCCCGGCAACAACAACCCCACCAGAGCCAGAGATTCCAGAAAGGCAACTAGCATGACGGCGATCAGTGAATACGCTAGCGATTGGGTAACCAGATGATCCAACCACGCTTCCATAAAACCTACCCGTATTTTATAAAAACAAGGATTGTCTGGATCATAGCAGAAGCCGTCAACTCCTGATTACTGGTCAATTCTTTTGCACCTCTGGGTATCAACACTTATGATAGCAGTCATTTTTTGCCACTGTGCCGCGCTGCCACTATGTTTTTTAAACGACTCAACCATTTCGGATTACGACGTCTTATCCTACTCTTGGCAGTGGCGAGCGCATTGGTGACGCTGGCAAACAGTTTTTATGCCAGCTACCGCGTCCAACGAGAGTTGTTGATTGATAACACGCTTGAAGCCAACCGCGTTTACGCCACCAAGCTCGCGGCAATGACCCACTCTTTCTTTAAAGAAGCCCAACAGCAGTTAGCCTACAGCGCCAATATCGTCGCCACTCAGATAGATGATAAGGTCAACCTGCTTCAAGAAGCTGACCGCCTGCGGCTACAGACCAGCAATTTCAACTCTGTCGTTATTGCAGATGAAAAAGGTATCGTCAGAGCCACGTCACCCGATACGTTTCAATTGATTGGGAGAAGCCTGACAACCGAAGGCGCACTTGAAGCCTTAAGAGAAAAGCAGCCGCTTATCAGCCAACCCTATGTGTCTGCCGCCAATAACTTCATTGTGCTGATATCCGCACCTATTTTCACGCGAGATGGCCGTTACAAAGGGTTTATCGGTGGATCGATCTATCTTAAGCAGCCCAGCGTTCTCAATACGCTCTTAGACAAACATTATTACCGCGACGGTTCTTATATTTATGTCACCGATAAGAACAAAAGAATGCTGTATCACCGCGATATCGAGCGAATTGGTAAAATAGAGACCAGTAACCTGGAGATCGACGCACTGCATGAGAATAACGGCAGCCAGAACATACTGAACTATCTGGGTGAGAAGATGTTAGCGGGCTATGCCGTTGAATCGACCTCACAGTGGCAGATTGTGGCGCTCCGTCCAACGAACATGACACTGAAACCGCTGGATGGCCTGATGCTAAATGTGCTGCGCCACACGCTCCCTTTGGCGCTTTTAACTATCTTCTGCGTCTGGCTGCTTGCGCGGCTCATCGCTCAGCCTCTGTGGCTGCTGGCGCGCAGCGCCAATAAGATGGATGCGACAGATGTCTCCGACGACATCAGAAATATTCACTCCTGGTATTTCGAAGCCTCACAGCTTAAACAGGCCATGCTGCTGGGTATCGATTTACTTCAGCGCAAAATTGGTAAGTTACGTTCTGAGGCACACTCAGACCCGATGACCGAGCTGCTTAATCGCCGTGGATTGGATAGCGTTCTCCGCTACTGGCAGATGGGGCAGAAAAGTTTTGCGGTCATCGCGCTGGATATCGATCGCTTCAAACGCATCAATGACACCTACGGCCACGATGTCGGCGATAATGTTATTCGCTATCTCTCACAATTGATTCGCACCAGCTCACGTGATTCCGACATTCTGTGCCGCAGCGGCGGTGAAGAATTTTTGATCCTGCTGCCAGAAACCAGTATCGATATCGCACTCAGCATTGCTGAACGCTTACGGCAGCGCATGGAGGAAGCGATCATTCCTGTTGTGGGCAATGTTACCATCTCATTAGGCGTTGCCCTGTGGGAACCGGGCGTCAATACTCCGTCGATCGAGCGTACCTTTAAACTGGCGGATGAAGCGCTGTATCAAGCCAAACAAGAAGGCCGCAACCGCGTGGTGTCTGCCTCCGGCTACGAGCGTTAACGCCAACATCCCTTCCCTTCTTTATATCGGTGATGTCGTAGGACACTGGACATCACCTGTATAAATAACCATACTTACTCCTACTATCCTTTCTTATCCCGTTCGCTATAAAAGGCCGCTTAGTGACTCAGGTTCGTCAGGGGTTTCTACTGACCCGCCACTGGAATGACACGCCAACTGGCACACAGGTTGAATTCTGGCTGGCCACCGATGAGGGCCCGCTGCTGACTCGTCTGCCGCTACAGCAGACTGTTGCCTTTATTCCCGCTCAACAGGAAGCCTGCGCAAGAACACTCTTGCAGCAGGAAAAACGCTGGCAGTTAAAACCGCTCGCCATGCAGGATTTCCACCATCAGCCGCTGTTGGGGTTGTACTGCCCACAATACCGGCAGTTGCTGCGGCTGGAGAAATTGCTGCGTGAAGGCGGCGTTCAAGTCTACGAAGCCGATATTCGTCCGACAGAGCGCTTTCTGATGGAACGCTTTATCACGGCACCGGTGTGGTTTAGCGGTACTCCCACGTCAGACAGCCTGCTGACGGATGTTCGTATGAAACCTAATCCCGATTACCGCCCGACGCTCAGGCTGGTATCGCTGGATATCGAAACCAACTGCCACGGCGAGCTTTACTGCATCGGGCTGGAAGGCTGCGGGCAGCGTCAGGTTTACATGCTCGGACCGCCGAACGGTACGCCTGCCGAGCACGAGGATTTTACGCTGGAGTACGTCGCCAGCCGCCCGCAATTGCTGGAAAAGCTGAATGTCTGGATGCAGCAGCACGATCCCGATGCCATTATCGGTTGGAATCTGGTGCAGTTTGACCTGCGCGTTTTACAGAAACACGCCGAGCGCTACAACATTCCGCTCAAGCTGGGGCGTAACGGGCAGGCGTTGGAATGGCGCGAGCACGGCTTTAAGCAGGGGCACTTCTTTGCCAGCGCCACTGGCCGCCTGATTATTGATGGCATTGAAGCGCTCAAATCCGCGACGTGGAATTTTGCGTCGTTTAGTCTGGAGTTTGTCGCACAGTCTCTGCTGGGAGAAGGCAAAGCCATCGACACGCCCTATCAGAGAATGGACGAAATCGACCGCCGCTTTGCCGAGGATAAACCCGCACTCGCACGCTATAACCTGCAAGACTGCGAGCTGGTCACGCGTATTTTCGACAAAACCGAGCTGCTGCCTTTCTTGCTGGAACGCGCCAGCGTCACCGGGCTGGCGGCAGACCGCAGCGGGGGTTCCGTTGCCGCCTTTTCCCACCTTTATTTACCGCGCATGCACCGCATGGGTTACGTCGCCCCCAATCTGGGCGATGTCGCGCTTGAAGCCAGCCCCGGCGGATTTGTGATGGATTCGCGCCCCGGTCTGTACGATTCGGTGCTCGTGCTGGATTATAAGAGCCTCTACCCCTCGATTATCCGCACATTCCTGATCGATCCGGTCGGACTGGCAGTGGGAACGCAAAATCCAGACGCGCAGCACGCCGTTTCCGGCTTTCGCGGCGCGTGGTTCTCCCGCGAGCAGCACTGTTTACCGGCGATTGTCGAACAAATCTGGCAAGGAAGAGAAGCCGCGAAGCGCACCAATAATAAGCCACTGTCGCAGGCGCTAAAAATTATCATGAATGCCTTTTACGGCGTGCTCGGTGCCACAGGCTGCCGCTTCTTCGATCCGCGTCTCGCCTCGTCCATCACCCTACGCGGCCATGAAATCATGCGCAAAACGCGCGAACTGATCGAGGAACAAGGCTATCAGGTCATTTATGGCGATACCGACTCCACATTCGTCTGGCTGAAACACGCGCATCGCGAAGAAGAAGCGACAGCGATTGGCAACGCGCTGGTGCAGCATGTTAATCAATGGTGGACACAGCACCTGCAAGACACCCAACAGTTGACCAGCGCGCTGGAACTGGAGTTTGAAACACACTTTCGCCGCTTTCTGATGCCCACTATTCGCGGTGCCGAACAAGGCAGCAAAAAGCGCTACGCCGGACTGATCGACACACCACAAGGCGAAAAAATGGTATTCAAAGGGCTGGAAACCGTGCGCACCGACTGGACACCGCTAGCGCAACAGTTTCAACAACAGCTCTATCTGCTGATTTTTCAACAACAGTCGTATCAGGAGTGGCTGCGGGATTATGTCGATCGCACTCTGAACGGGGAATTCGACGATCTGCTGATCTATCGCAAACGGCTACGCCGCCGACTGGATGATTACCAGCGCAACGTTCCGCCACACGCCAGAGCCGCAAAAATCGCCGATGACTATAACCGCCAACAGGGGCGGCCGTTGCAATACCAAAACGGCGGCTGGATCAGCTATGTGATGACCGTCAACGGCCCCGAGCCGCTGGAAACCCGCCATTCGCCGCTGGATTATCAGCATTATGTCGAACGCCAGCTACAGCCGGTCGCGGACGCTATTCTGCCTTTCCTGCATGATGATTTCGCTACACGGGTAACAGGCCAGATGGGTCTGTTTTAAACGTCAGCGATCAAAGCGTTAACTGGCGGGTATTCCTGTTTTTAAGTGACGCGTATTTCTGTTTTTAAATGAAAGGTGTTAATTCGCGGTACAGCAAGTTTGAGGGGTGACGAACGCACCGTCATCCATTACCATAACGCCCTTTCTGAATTTGCATCAGCAACATTATCGGCACCCGATAATGTGATCAGACATTCCCCCGACACAGACGAACATCGAGCTAAGAATTTATGCCTTTTACACTTGGTCAGCGCTGGATCAGCGATACGGAAAGCGAACTTGGACTGGGAACGGTTGTTGCCGTCGATACGCGTATGATAACGCTGCTTTTTCCTGCCAGCGGTGAAAACCGACTTTATTCCCGCAGCGACGCCCCCATCACTCGCGTGATGTTCAATCCCGGCGATACCGTCACCAGCCACGAAGGCTGGAAGCTCAAAGTCGATGACGTGCGAGAAGAAAAAGGGTTACTGGTGTATTGCGGCCAACGTCTGGATGATGAAACGCCAGCAGAACTGCGTGAAGTCTTTCTGGACAGCAAATTGACATTCAATAAACCGCAAGATCGTCTGTTCGCCGGACAGATTGATCGTATGGATCGTTTTGCCCTGCGCTATCGCGCCCGCAAGCATCAGAACGAGCAGGCGCTACAGCAACAGGTCGGGTTACGCGGCATGCGCGCCAGCCTCATCCCGCATCAGCTTCATATCGCTCACGAAGTCGGCCAACGTCATGCGCCACGCGTTTTGCTGGCGGACGAAGTCGGTCTGGGGAAAACCATTGAAGCCGGTATGATCATCCACCAGCAACTGCTGGCAGGTCGTGCCAGCCGCGTGCTGATTATCGTACCGGAAACCCTGCAACATCAGTGGCTGGTTGAAATGCTGCGCCGCTTTAACCTGTTGTTCTCGCTGTTTGACGACGAGCGCTATGCCGAAGCCAAACTGGACAGCAGCAACCCATTTGAAACGGAACAGTTGGTGATTTGTTCATTGGGATTTGTGCAGCGCAGCGCCCAGCGTTTTGCGCAACTCGTCAACGCAGACTGGGATCTGTTGGTGGTGGATGAAGCCCACCATTTGGTCTGGAGCGAAGAAAGCCCTAGCCCGGAATACCAGGCCGTTGAAACGCTGGCACGCGCCACACCAGCCGTTCTGCTCTTGACCGCGACGCCGGAACAGCTTGGTCAGCAGAGCCACTTTGCGCGCTTACGTCTGCTCGATCCCAACCGTTTCCACGACTATCAGGAATTCCTTACTGAACAGCAGCAGTATCGTCCGGTCGCCGATGCGGTCACCCTGCTATTAGCCGGTGAAAAAGCGCAAACCGCTGAACTGAATGCGCTGAGCGATCTGCTAGGCGAACAGGACATTGAGCCGCTGCTGAAAGCCATCAACAGCGACAGCGATGATAATCAGAAGGCGCGTCAGGAACTGATCGCCATGCTGATGGATCGCCACGGTACCAGCCGCGTGTTGTTCCGTAACACGCGTCAGGGGGTCAAAGGTTTCCCGCAGCGTATCCTGCATCAAATCCGCCTGCCGTTGCCATCACAGTACCAAACGGCCATTAAAGTATCCGGCATCATGAACGCGAATAAGACGCTGGAAGTGCGCGCCCGCGACATGCTGTACCCAGAACAAATTTATCAACAGCTCGAGGGGGACGATGCCACCTGGTGGAACTTCGACCCGCGCGTAGAATGGCTGTTGAACTATCTGACCGCCAACCGTGATGAAAAAGTGCTGGTGATCTGTGCGCAGGCCGCCACGGCGCTACAACTGGAGCAAGTGCTGCGCACGCGTGAAGCGATTCGCGCCGCTGTCTTCCATGAAGGGCTGTCGATTCTGGAACGTGACCGTGCCGCCGCCTATTTCGCTTCCGAAGAAGAAGGCGCACAGGTGTTGATCTGTTCAGAGATCGGTTCCGAAGGCCGTAACTTCCAGTTTGCCAGCCAGTTAGTGATGTTCGATCTGCCGTTCAACCCCGATCTGCTGGAACAGCGCATCGGCCGTTTGGATCGTATCGGGCAGGCAAAAGAAATTCAGATTCTGGTACCGTATCTGGAAAATACCGCGCAGGCCATGCTGGTGCGCTGGTATCACGAAGGGTTGGATGCGTTTGAGCATACCTGTCCGACAGGTCGCACCATCTATGATGCGCACCATACGCAACTGATCGAACGACTAACCACCGTCGGTGAACAACAGGGGTTGGATGAGTTTATTCACACCTGCCGCCAACAGCACGACAGCCTGAAACAGCAGCTTGAACAAGGCCGAGATCGCCTGCTGGAAATGCATTCTAACGGCGGCGAACAGGCGCAGCAGTTGGCGCAGGCCATCGCCGAGCAGGATAATGACGTCAATCTGGTGACATTCGCACTGAACCTGTTTGATATTGTTGGTATTAATCAGGAAGATCGCAGCGATAATCTGATCGTCCTGACGCCATCCGATCATATGCTGGTGCCAGATTTCCCTGGCCTGCCGCAGGACGGTTGTACGATCACGTTCGATCGCCATCAGGCCCTTTCCCGCGAAGACGCACAGTTTATCAGTTGGGAACACCCGCTTATCCGTAACGGGCTCGATCTGGTGCTGTCCGGTGACACCGGAAGCTGTGCGGTGTCGTTACTGAAAAATAAAGCCCTGCCGGTCGGCACGCTGCTGGCTGAGCTGGTTTACGTCGTGGAAGCACAAGCGCCTAAACACCTGCAACTGACCCGTTTCCTGCCGCCAACGCCGGTTCGCCTGCTCATGGATCGCAAAGGGACTAATCTAGCGGCACAGGTTGAGTTTGAGAGCTTCAATCGCCAGCTCAACGCGGTAAACCGTCATACGTCCAGCAAGCTGGTGAATGCGGTACAAGCCGATGTTCACGCCATGTTGCAACAGGCAGAAGCGTTAGTCGAAACGCAGGCACGCCAGCTCATTACCGAAGCGCAGGAGCAGGCTGACCGGCAATTGCGCCGCGAATTAGAGCGTCTGGAAGCGCTAAAAGCCGTCAACCCTAACATTCGTGAAGATGAGCTGACTGCACTGGAAAACCAGCGCGAGCAGGTGCTGAGCAACCTGCACGAAGCCAACTGGCGTCTGGATGCGATTCGTCTGGTTGTGGTGACGCACCAGTAATGTGCCGCCCATATATGCCTCATCAGACCGTTGACAAATCTATTCGCCGAATGAAAACGGGAGTAACGGAATAGAAGAGTAAAGCGCTTGCGCCATGGATGGCGCAATCCGAGCTTACATGGATGTACTTGCAGCGTCTTTACGATCTATCCGTTACCCCCGCTCTGCGGACTTTGTCAGCAACCTCTTATGCATATATGGTTAGCCAGACTTTTCAGCACACGGATAGCTGCATATTAGGGAAAGCACGGGGATGAGGTTTCCGCAGTAACACCTCGCCCCGTGATAAGCCCGTGTATCTCGGTCAAACAGCAACGACATCCCTGTCTCTTGCGTATTTTGGAGCGTGAATGGAACCCTATAATCCGCCTACCGATCCCTGGCTGCATATTCTGTATCAGGATCAGCACATCATGGTGGTGAATAAACCCAGCGGTCTGCTGTCGGTTCCCGGCCGCGCGCCAGAACACAAAGACAGCGTCATGAGCCGCATTCAGGCAGACTACCCGACGGCTGAATCCGTTCATCGTCTGGATATGGCAACCAGCGGCGTGATGGCCGTCGCACTCACAAAAGCCGCCGAGCGTGAACTAAAGCGCCAGTTTCGCGAGCGCGAACCGAAGAAATCCTACCTTGCCCGCGTCTGGGGGCATATGGCGCAGGATGAAGGCGTCATCGATCTTCCGCTGATCTGCGACTGGCCGAACCGCCCAAAACAGAAAGTCTGCTTTGAAACAGGCAAAGCGGCGCAGACAGAATATCAGGTACTCTCACGCGACGATGACGGTACGACGCACGTCAAGCTGATGCCGATCACTGGTCGTTCCCATCAACTTCGCGTCCATCTGCTGGCACTCGGCCACCCGATCCTCGGCGATGGCTTTTATGCACATCCTGATGCTAAAGCGATGGCGCCTCGCCTGTTACTGCACGCACAAGAATTGGCAATCACGCACCCGGCTTTCAATACCCCTATGCACTTTCGTTGCGAAGCGGATTTCTGAGGCAAACGCGCCGACAGTATCGGCAAATCAGATTTGGTAGAGCGATAAAACGGGGAAGCAAGAAGGGAAAGGTGCGGGTTATTTTGTTTGATTCGCGCTTTTCAACAGTTCATAAGCTGCCTGAATATCCTGCGCTTTGCGCTTGGCCATCTCCATCATCCTCGGCGACAGCTTCTTGGCGACCAGCTTATCGGGATGGTGCTCGCTCATGAGTTTACGGTAGGCTCGCTTAATCGTCGCGGCGTCATCGCAGCTGCGCACGCCCAGCGTACGACAGGCACTTTCGACCGTTGGTCCACGCGGTGGTGACGCCGGACGCTGACCGCCATAAGAATGGCCGTTGGAATAGCCATTATTGCGGCGTTGATGTGATTTCCCGTTCTGTCGTGACTGATTCTGCCGAGACTGTTGCCCTGAGGTGCTTTCCATATTGCGCAGAAAGAACTCAAACTGCTCGCGCGTCACGCCCAGCTCATCGGCAATCACGTACAACACACGCCGTTCACTCGGGTGCAAAACACCATCAACAAACGCGACCTGAAGCTGGATTTCCAGAAACATTTTAATCAAATCAAAGCGTCCCAGACAGGCATCGCGCAGCTTACGTAATTTTATTCGCAGAGGGAAATGGCCGGCCTTTCCTTCGCGGAAAGCTTGTTGAGCAGCGGTTCTGGCTTCACCAAATAGCTCAAGGCGATCCATCATTTTGGTTGCGATCTTGATATCAGCTTCCGTCACCCGCCCTTTGGATTTGGTCAGGTGTCCCATGGCCTGAAAGGTCGTGAGAAAGAACAAGGACTGGCGAGTAGACTGGGCCGAAAAATAATCACGGCGACGCGATGCCCGGGCTTTGTCAATCCAATGCCCCATCAGTAAGCCCATGATCATTCCCCAGATGCCAGCGCTTGAAACGATCCCCAGCGCTAACCCCAGCAACTTTCCCCAATACCGCATATACTCCTCAAATCCTCATGCCGTCAGCCAAAAATTGCTTTATCATACCTGTCATTTATCTTTGCACCTAACGGCGGTGCGTATAGGCGGTGGGGATTTAACACTGGCGCAACGCTAACGAGTGATATAGTCTCTGACCGTTTGCCGGCATGATGCCTCTGATGACGGAACACCTGATACTGCGTATGAAAAAAAGTTTCCCAACGCTGCTGGCCACTCTAGTTTGGTCGGCGCTTTACAGCCAGCACGCGCTGGCCGATCTCGCTGAACAGTGCATGCTGGGTGTCCCCACGTACAACAGACCGCTGGTCACTGGCGATCCCAATCAGTTGCCGGTGAATATTCAGGCCGATAAAACCGAAGCCAGCTACCCAGACAGCGCCAAATTCACAGGTAATGTCAACATCCAGCAAGGCAACAGCGTCATGACTGCCGAGCAGGTGGAACTGAATCAGTTGGATCCGGCAACGCAGGTCAGCACGCCCACGCGAACCATTACCGCGACGGGAAATGTCCACTACGATGACAATCAGGTTATCCTGAAAGGCCCTAAAGCCTGGGCCAACCTGAACACCAAAGATACCGACGTCTATGAAGGCGACTACCAGATGGTGGGCCGTCAAGGGCGTGGTTCCGCCGATAAAATGAAAATGCGTGACAGCAACCGCTACACTATTCTGGAAAACGGCTCTTTCACTTCCTGTCTGCCGGGAGATAATAGCTGGAGTGTCGTCGGTTCGGAAGTGATTCAAGACAGAGAAGAGCAGGTTGCTGAAATCTGGAACGCACGTTTCAAGATTGCTGGCGTACCTGTGTTCTATAGCCCGTATTTGCAGCTTCCTATCGGCGATAAACGACGCTCTGGCTTCCTGATCCCCAATGCGAAATATGGCAGCAGCAATGGTTTTGAACTGCTGACGCCCTATTACTGGAACATCGCGCCTAATTTTGACGCCACGATCACACCGCACCTGCAAACTAAACGTGGTATGCAGTGGCAGAACGAATTCCGCTACCTGACCACGCCGGGCCTCGGCATGATTCAGTTCGACTGGCTGCCCAGCGACAATGAATACGCTAAAGTCGCCCCGCAGGATAGTAACGATACACGCTGGCTGTTCCATTGGGGTCACAGCGGCGTGATGGATCAGGTGTGGCGTTTTAACGCAGACTACACCAAAGTCAGCGACGACCGCTACTTCACCGATCTGGACTCGAATTACGGCTCGACCACCGATGGCTACGTCACCCAAAAGCTCATTGCAGGTTATGCGAACCAAAACTGGGACACCACGTTGTCCAGCAGACGGTTCCAGGTCTTCTCTAATGCAACCAGCCGCGATGTCTACCGTGCTGAGCCGCAGCTCGATATCAATTATTATCAGAATGATATCGGCCCGGTTGATATGCACCTTTATGGTCAGGCGGTAAAATTTACCAACGTCAACGACAACCGACCGGAAGCGACACGTCTGCACGTTGAACCCACGCTGAGTCTCCCGCTGGCAAACCACTGGGCCAGCCTGAATACCGAAGCCAGACTGTTAGCGACACACTATCAGCAGGACAATCTGGATCGTTACCGTGCCGACCCTAGCGTCACCGACGTCAATAAAAACGCGCTCAAGAGCTCCGTTAACCGCGTTATGCCGCAATATAAAGTTGATGGCAAAATGGTCTTTGAACGCGAAATGGACTGGTCGAAAGCCTATACCCAAACGCTGGAACCTCGCGCGCAGTACTTGTACGTGCCTTACCGCGACCAGAGCGGGATCCATACCTATGACTCCACACTGATGCAGACCGACTATTCCGGCCTGTTCCGCGATCGCAGTTACAGCGGCCTGGATCGCATCGCGTCCGCCAATCAGGTTGCGACAGGTGTCACTACGCGTATTTATGATGACGCGTTGGTTGAACGTTTTAACGCTTCTATTGGTCAAATCTATTACTTCGATCGTCCACGCACGGGTGACCGCAACACGGCGCTCGATAAAAGCGATAATAACGGCAGCCAAGTATGGGCGGGTGACTCCTTCCTAAAAATCGATGACAGTTGGGGTGTTCGCGGTGGTTTGCAGTATGACAATCGCCTGAACGAAGTCGCGCTGGGTGACGCCGTGTTAGAATACCGTCGCGATGCGGAACGTCTGGTGCAGTTAAACTATCGTTACGCAAGTCCTGAATATATTCGCGACATGCTACCAAACGTGACCAATCAGGGTTCTCAGCAAGGCATCTCGCAGGTTGGTATCACCGCGAGCTGGCCGATTGTCGAACGTTGGGCTGTCGTTGGCGCTTATTATTACGACACCAAGGCCAATCAGCCAGCAAACCAGCTCATTGGCTTACAGTACAACACCTGCTGTTGGGCCGTGAGCGTCGGTTATGAGCGTAAAATTACCGACTGGAACAGCGTCAGCCGCAGCAGCGAATACGACAACAAAGTGTCGTTTAATATCGAATTACGTGGTTTAAGCAGTAATTACAGCCTGGGCTCCGACAAAATGCTGCGTTCGGGTATTTTGCCTTACCAGCGCGCATTCTGATGTCATCCAGAGTGCTGAGCCGATAAGGATGTAGCAAACACAAACAGGCTGTCTTACGGAAATGTTGGAACTTTAACCCGCCTTGCGGATGAAATAATGGGAAAGGTATGAAGAACTGGAGAACGCTTATTCTCGGATTGGCACTGAGTGCCTCTACCGCGTTCGCAGCACCACAGGTGGTTGATAAAGTCGCAGCAGTGGTCGACAACGGCGTCGTGTTGGAAAGTGATGTAAACGGTCTTTTGCAGTCGGTAAAACTGAACGCCCAGCAGGCTGGACAGCAATTACCGGATGATGCCACGCTGCGTCATCAGATTATCGACCGTTTGATCATGGATAACATCATCCTGCAAATGGCGCAGAAGATGGGTATCCAGGTGACGGATGAGCAGTTGGATCAGGCGATTGCCAATATTGCCGCTCAGAACCGTATGTCTCTGGACCAGCTAAAAAGCCAGTTGGCCTATGAAGGCCTGAATTACAACACCTACCGTAACCAGATTCGCAAAGAGATGCTGATCTCGGAGGTTCGTAACAACGAAGTCCGTCGTCGCGTGACTGTACTGCCGCAGGAAGTCGATACGCTGGCTAAGCAGATCGCCAACCAGACCGGTGAAAACGATGAGCTGAACCTGAGCCACATTCTAATCCCCTTGCCGGAAAACCCCACTCAGCAGCAGGTTGATGAGGCGGAAAATCTAGCAACCTCTTTGGTGAAACAAATCAGTGAAGGCGCGGATTTTGGTAGGCTGGCTATCACCTATTCGGCTGACTCTCAGGCGCTGAAAGGCGGCCAGATGGGCTGGGGTAAACTACAAGAGATCCCAACGCTGTTTGCCGAGCGCCTAACCCAAGCGCAAAAAGGCCAAATCGTCGGCCCGATCCGTTCTGGCGTGGGTTTCCACATTCTGAAAGTGAACGATATTCGCGGTGGTAGCAAAAGCGTATCGGTAACCGAAACCCATGCTCGCCATATTCTGATCAAACCTTCCGTCGTCATGACGGACAGTCAGGCGCAAGCCAAGCTGACCGAAGTGGCACAGCAAATCAAAAACGGCAGCACCGATTTCGCCTCGCAAGCCAAGCTGCTTTCTCAGGACCCAGGTTCAGCGAATCAGGGCGGCGACCTTGGCTGGGCTTCTCCAGATATTTACGATCCGGCCTTCCGCGATGCGTTGTTGAAACTAAAGAAAGGCGAAATCAGTCAGCCTTTTCATTCCTCTTTTGGCTGGCATCTGATTCAGTTGCTGGATACCCGTCAGGTGGATAAAACCGACGCAGCACAAAAAGAGCAGGCGTACCGTATGATCTTTAATCGTAAATTCGCCGAAGAAGCGCAAACCTGGATGCAGGAACAGCGTGCATCGGCCTATATCAAAGTGATTAATGGCACCACTAACTAATGCAGACTGAAACTCATGCAGACTGAGAGCAATACGCCACGCGTTGTAATCACCCCCGGCGAACCCGCCGGGATTGGCCCCGATCTGGTGGTTGCTCTGGCTCAGCAGGACTGGTCTGTGGAGCTGGTCATCTGTGCGGATCCCGAACTGCTACTCAGTCGCGCACTGCAGTTGTCTATGCCGCTGACGCTGCGTGACTATCAACCCGGCCAACCCGCACGGCCACAACAGGCAGGTAGCCTCACCATTCTGCCGATCGCTGCATCGGCAACCATCATTCCAGGTCAATTGAATATCGCTAACAGCGCTTATGTCGTTGAGACACTAGCGCGTGCTTGCGGCGGCTGCCTGAACGGTGAATTTGCCGCGCTGATTACCGGTCCGGTACATAAAGGCATTATCAACGATGCCGGAATCCCGTTCAGTGGACACACTGAATTTTTCGCCGATCGCAGCCACTGTGACCGTGTCGTCATGATGCTGGCGACAGAAGAACTGCGCGTTGCTTTAGCGACCACGCATCTGCCACTTGCGGCCGTTTCTGCGGCCATTACCCGCCAGAGCCTGCACGAAGTCATCACGATTTTGCACCACGATTTGCAGACAAAATTCGGCATCGCTCAACCACAAATTTATGTTTGTGGCTTGAATCCTCATGCTGGTGAAGGCGGCCATATGGGTCGTGAAGAGCTGGATGTGATTAATCCTGCGCTGGACGAACTTCGCCATCGGGGCATCAAGCTGGTAGGGCCACTGCCTGCCGACACGCTTTTCCAGCCCAAGTACTTGCAACACGCTGACGCCGTTTTGGCGATGTATCACGATCAAGGGCTCCCGGTTCTGAAATATCAGGGTTTCGGGCGCGCCGTTAATATCACGCTGGGGTTACCTTTTATCCGCACATCCGTTGATCACGGTACAGCGCTTGAGCTGGCCGCAACCGGCAGTGCCGACCCCGGCAGCTTCATCACGGCATTAAATCTTGCCATTAAAATGATAAAACACAGTAATGAATAATCGCGTACACCAAGGTCACTTCGCCCGTAAACGTTTTGGGCAAAACTTTTTAAACGATCACTTCGTGATCGATAGCATCGTTTCGGCCATTCATCCTCAACCGGGTCAAGCCGTCGTAGAGATTGGCCCGGGTCTCGGCGCACTGACCGCCCCTGTCGGCGAACGGATGGATCGTTTTACCGTGATTGAGCTGGACAGGGATCTGGCCGCGCGGTTGGAAACACATCCGAGGCTGAAAGATAAGCTGACCATTATTCAGCAAGATGCCATGACGATCGATTTCGCCGCGCTCGCTGAGCAAGCCGGCCAACCGCTGCGCGTTTTTGGCAACCTGCCGTATAATATTTCCACACCGCTGATGTTCCACCTGTTCAGCTATACTCAATCTATCCGCGACATGCACTTTATGTTGCAGAAAGAAGTGGTTAACCGTTTGGTCGCAGGGCCGAACAGCAAAGCTTTCGGACGCCTGAGCGTCATGGCACAGTATTATTGTCAGGTAATTCCGGTGCTTGAAGTGCCGCCTGAGGCGTTCAAGCCCGCACCTAAAGTTGATTCCGCCGTAGTGAGACTCGTCCCCCATGCCGAGATCCCCTACCCGGTCAGCGACATTCGCGTACTGAGTCGCATCACAACGGAAGCGTTTAACCAACGTCGTAAGACACTGCGTAACAGTCTGGGCAATCTGTTCACCCCGGACGTGCTCACCGAGCTGGGGATCGATGCCTCCAGCCGCGCAGAGAATGTGACCGTTGAGCAGTATTGCCGATTGGCAAACTGGTTAAGCGAACATCCTGCAAAACAGGAATAACTGGAGTTCATCATGATTAATGCGCCCCGTGTTTGTGTACAGGTTCAGAGCTTCTACGTGGAATCACAATCAGAGCCTGATGAAGAACGTTTCGTGTTTGCTTATACGATTACGGTTCGCAATCTGGGGCGTCATGAAGTCCAACTTCTGGGGCGTTATTGGCTGATCACCAACGGTAACGGCCGACAAACTGAAGTTCAGGGGGAAGGTGTGGTCGGCGAACAGCCGATTATCCACCCTGGCAGCGAATTCCAATATACCAGCGGTGCCGTCATCGAAACACCCCTCGGCACGATGGAAGGCCACTACCATATGACCGACCATCAGGGTAAAGCGTTTCAGGTTTCCATCCCCGTTTTCCGTCTGGCTATCCCTTCACTGATACATTAATTATGTCTACCTATTTAGTTGGCGATGTTCACGGCTGTTTAGTTGAACTCAAAGCGCTATTGGCGCAAGTTTCTTTTACTCCTGAGCAAGATACGCTGTGGTTAACCGGTGACTTAGTCGCACGCGGGCCGGATTCGCTTGAAGTTCTGCGCTTCGTTCGCTCTCTCGGTTCTTCTGTCCGCCTGGTGCTCGGCAACCACGACCTGCACCTGTTAGCCGTTTATGCCGGTATCAGCCGCAACAAACCGAAAGATCGTATCAGCGATCTTCTCACTGCGCCGGATGCAGACGAGCTCATCAACTGGCTACGACGCCAGCCGATCTTACAGGTTGATGACGATCTGAAGCTGGTCATGGCCCATGCAGGTATCACGCCACAGTGGGATTTGCCGACAGCGATCATATGCGCGCGCGAGATCGAATCGATCCTGAGCAGCGACAGCTACCCGCTTTTCCTCGACGCCATGTATGGCGATATGCCGAACCACTGGAGCCCAGAACTGAGCGGTCTGGCACGTCTGCGCTTTAGCACCAACGTCTTTACCCGCATGCGCTACTGCTTCTCCGGCGGTCAACTGGATATGCTCTGTAAAGAACCACCGAGCCAGGCCCCTTCTCTGCTAAAACCGTGGTTTGAACTACCGAGTCAGGTTGCGGGAGAATATGCTATTGCTTTCGGTCACTGGGCATCGTTGGAAGGAAAAGGCACACCGGAAAACATTTACGCGCTGGATACCGGGTGCTGTTGGGGGGGCGAACTGACGATGCTGCGTTGGGACGATAAGCGCTATTTCACGCAATCGTCGTTTTCATCAAATACCAGCCTCTCTGGCGATAGCGCGTCCTGATCGAATGAGTCAATGCGCGCATGCATTGACTCTGTTGCAGTCTCGCCATTGTCACAGAAAGGGGAAAGCCGTCCCAGACTGAACGTTTTTGGTTGGCCGAACGGCTAACTCCTCGGCGGGAATCGACCAGATACCGCCGCCAAGAAATCCAGCCAGCCCCACAGCTTCTACGTCGCCTGACGGTAATTCGCGGCGACGTGGATCGCTCAGGCGGTCAGTATTCAACTTGCTGTTTCTATTCGTCATGCTTACTGTCTCCTGCCTATCAAACACAGCGACTTAACGACATCTCGATTTAGCGATGTAAATCATCACTCTTTCTTATACTAACGATGACAGATGACGGAAATGTGACCTGTTTGTGCCGCTCACCTCTCATTGTGGTTGCTATGGGTCGCAACAGCGGGTTTTGCCAGCGGTTGAGAAACCGCAGAGTATTGCACCACCAGCATTCCCATAATGATTAATGCGACACCCGCTATTCGCCCCAGCGTTGCCGGCTTCACCGCCAGCCCCATCAAGCCAAAATGATCGATAATCAGCGATGCCATAACCTGACCCGCAATCACACAGACAATAAAGCCTGAAGCGCCGAGCTTTGGCGTCAGCAATAACGCCGCGGTGATATAAGCGACACCCGACATGCCCCCCAGCCAGATCCACCACGGCCCCTGTAAAGCGGAACCAACCGCAGGCACAGGTATTCGAGCAGCAAACAGAATCGGTAACAGCACACAAATACTGACCAGCAGGGAGAGCAACGTTGCCCAAAGCGGATGACCTAATGCGCGCCCCAGCGCCGCATTACTGGCAGCCTGAAAAGGCACAATGCTCCCGGCAAGCACAGCGATACCCAGCGGCAGTGAGAGAGAAAAAGAAGAGAATAACGACATGGAACCCCCTCGTTCACACTATAAAGTTCACAACGTAATTGGTATGTTCCCATACTCCCCCATCCATTAAACTGATGGAAATTCGTAATTCATACTGAAGGCATGCACAAAATGGATGATTTACGTCGTATCGATATGAATCTGTTGTTAACGCTGCACGCGCTGTTGACGGAAAAACACGTCACGCGGGCCGCGCTACGCCTGCACCGTAGCCAGCCTGCCGTCAGCCATTCAATCCCAGCTTCGCCAGATTTTTAA
This sequence comes from Pectobacterium artocarpous, assembly GCF_046159765.1. NCBI lineage: Bacteria > Pseudomonadati > Pseudomonadota > Gammaproteobacteria > Enterobacterales > Pectobacteriaceae > Pectobacterium > Pectobacterium artocarpous. The sequence goes on along the minus strand of NZ_JBJXVK010000002.1, from coordinate 103,995 downwards.
CGATCCGCTGTTAGTCCGTCGTGAGGTTGGCCTGACGCTAACCACCCGCGCTCAGGCGTTGCTCGGCACGCTGGAACACGCACTTGATCAGTTGAACGGACTCATCCAGACCCCACAATTCGATCCGCGCCATACCACGCGACATTTCCGTTTGGCACTCTCTGATTATGGCTCCAACGCGGTATTGCCAACGCTCATGCGTCATTTACGTGCGCTGGCACCCGGTATTTCACTGGCTGTCAGCCACGCCGGCCGTGAGATGATGCTGGCGCAGTTGATCGATGGAGAAATCGACTTAGGCCTCGGCGTGTTTCCCGAACGTCCACCCGAGGTGCACGCCGCGCTTCTTTTTGAAGAACAGTTTGCCTGTCTGGCCGACCGCGCCACGCTGCCGGAAAACGGTACGCTGTCGTTTGAGGCATGGCTGGAACGGCCACATATTCTGGTCACGATGCATCCCGATTCTGCCAATGAAGTTGACAGCGTGCTGGCTGCAAGCGGCCTGGCGCGCAATGTCGTGCTGACACTGCCCCATTGGCATGCCGCCATCAACCTCATTGCCGGTACTGACCTGATTTTGACCGCCGCACGGCGTAGCATGGCGCAGGTTAATAGGTCTGATTTGCGCATTTTTCCGCCTCCATTCACGATACCCGATTTTGCTTTCCAGCAGGTATGGCACACGCGACGTGAGAGCGATCCTGCGCATCGCTGGCTGAGAAACGCCATTTGGGAAAGTTGTCAGACGGCAAATTAAAACATCTGGCTAGAAAACGAAAAAACCCGCAACAAGGCGGGTTTGGTGAACGATCGTATTGCTGGCAGGACGCTAGCGCAGTGAAAACGTGCTTAGCGGCGTTCCAGAATTTCGAAGCAGTAACGGTGAGAATTACGCTCGTCAGCATCATGAAATTCGCTGAAAACAGATTGCCATTCATCCGGCTCATAGTCAGGAAAATGCGTGTCGCCTTCCACATCGGCATCAATGTGCGTCAGGTAGAGGCGATTAGCCTGCGCCAGCATTTGCTGATAAATACTACCGCCGCCAATGACCATCACTTCCTCAACGTCGCCCGCCGCCGCCATCGCAGCGTCCAGCGAAGAGACCCAGGTCACACGATCGTCATCACCGGGATGATTACTGACGACAATGTTCAGCCGACCTGGCAGCGGCTGACCGATAGAACGAAAAGTATTACGCCCCATAATAATCGGCTTATTAAGCGTATTGCGCTTAAACCATGCCAGATCGGCGGGCAAATGCCACGGCATCGCGTTTTCCATGCCAATCACGCGATCCACTGCCAGTGCAGCAATCAAACTAATAACCATGGTGAAAAAACCCTGTAGGTCAGAAAATTGCTGACACTATACACTAAATAATTCAAGTTGCATGAAGGCGGCGACGAAGCGAATTCCCAGGAGCTTACACCAGTAAGTGACTGGGGTGAGAAGAGGAAAGCCAACGCCCATGCGGTTTGAAAGATGACGTGTATATACGGAAAGCCCTTTCACTCGTCGACATAGATACGAGACCGAAACGTAATATAAGAGTTTTATACTCCCGGCCGTTTGCGGTAGAGCCAGATTCCCGGTAAAGACAGGCCGATAGAGAGCGCGCCGACGATAAAACTGGCCTTAAGGAAATTGGTCATCATGACGCTCATCAGCGCTTCACTGTAGCCAAGATGCGAAATTTCCACCACCGAGATCATCGCCGTGTAGGCAGAAATACCGGGAAACATCGGGATCACCGCCGCGACGGTGAAAACTTTCGGGTGCGCCAGCAGCCAGCGTGACCAGCGAATACCGACGATACCGATCAGGATCGCCGCCAGAAACGACGCCCACTCGATATGCATGCCGAAATGTATCGCCAGAAACCGTACGCCATGCCCGATGCCGCCCAGCAGCGCGCAGTAAGGCAGCACTTTCAGCGGCACGTTAAAGACCATGGCAAACCCTAACGCAGGGACTGCCGCCAGCACCATATCCTGCAACAGTGCCCACAGTAAACTTAAGCCCATCCACGTAATCCCCACAGCGACATCGCCATCACGACCCCAATACAGGTTGCCAGCGTCAGTAAGCTCGCGACCGTCCAGCGTGCCAGACCAGTATTTACGTGCCCTTTAAACATATCGGCCACAGCGTTAATTAACGGGAAACCGGGAACCAGCAATAACACGCTCGCTGCCATCGCCACCGTCGAGGTTTGAGAAAAAACAGGCAAACGCATCAGTAGCCCTGACGCCGACGTCGCAACAAACGCTGTAATGCAGAAATTGATCAACGGATTCAGGTGCCGTGCCGTAAAGACCTGTCGGACATACATCGCCAGGCCGCTGGCAATCAGCGTGACGATAAACGCATCCCACCCTCCGCCGTTCAAACGGCTGAAGCAGCCGCTGGAGAGTGCCACGACGGACACCATCAGCCAGCGCGGATAGCGCAGCGGTTTGATATTTCCCAGACGCTTTTCTACACCCGCCACATCCAGCAGTTTATGCTCGGCCATGATGACCGCATGCTGAACTTCAATGACGACGTGCATATTAATGCCGCGGTCCACATTCTTCCGCGTCGACGTCAGGCAATGCCCCTGCATGATGGTAGTCAGGACGATTGAGTTTGCTGAGATGGAGCTCTCAACGCTATCAGCACCGAGCGCTATACCCAGCCGTGACGACAACTGTTCTACCACCATACTCTCCGCGCCATGCTGTAACAGCAGCAGCGCACACTGGATACACAGTCGGGTTATTTCCCGCTGCTGCGGCGCTTCCCCCATCTGTTTCGCGCTACTTGATGGTTTTGCACTACTTAATGGTTCACGGTTCTCACATTCACTGACCATGTTGTTATCTCAACTCGCCCCTGAAATTAACCATAAAAAATGAAAGGATAATTGTTAACATATTGCCGCCGAATAACCAATAAGTGTGATGCGAATTCATTATTCTGGCGCTATCATTTTAACCGCTCTTACTATTTTCACTGTCTGGAATGACCATGTTAGAAACATCGCTGTTTGTCGCCACTATCGCCACGCTGGGGATGCTCTCCCCCGGCCCTGACTTTTTTCTCGTCATCAAGAACGCCACACGCTACACGCGCGCTGCCGCGCTGATGACCGCGTTTGGCGTCATCTGCGGCGTGGCAACGCACATGGCATACTGCGTCGCTGGTTTAGCCGTCGTCATCACCACCACGCCGTGGCTGTTTAATGTACTGAAATATGCGGGTGCCGCCTATCTGATCTGGATCGGTATTCAGGCATTATTATCGCGTGGCGGCAGCAAGATGGACGTTTCACATCATGGGCAACAAAACGTCAGCCTGAAAAAAGCGTTCCTGCAAGGTTATCTCTGCAACCTGCTTAACCCGAAAGCCACACTGTTCTTTCTGGCGATGTTTACACAGGTGCTGAATATTCACTCTGGCATCGGTGAAAAGCTGTGGTATGCCATGATCATCTGGCTGCTCTCTGTCGTCTGGTGGCCGCTGCTGGTGCTGCTTTTCCAAAGCGAACCGGTACGACGCGGGCTGGCTAACGCGCAGAAACTGGTGGATAAACTGCTGGGCACGGTGTTGATCGCGTTGGGTATCAAAGTCGCGCTGGGTTAAAACCCGAAATGTGAACCATGAAAAAAGCCAGCGCTGTTGCCAACGCTGGCTTTTACCATCAGCTTACTGCCAACCGAAGTCAGTCAATCAGCCTTTAATCATCGCATGCATTTCCTGTACGGAAGTGACCTTATCGGTCGGATCTGCCGTCAATGACATCGCGGTCGCGAAACCACCGTTCAGCGTGGTGTCGTAGTGCACCTTGTATTGCAGCGCGCTACGGCGAATCAGCTTGGAGTCTTCAATCGCCTGACGCCCTGCGGTGGTGTTGACGATGTAGGTGTACTCACCGTTCTTGATGCGGTCCTGAATGTGTGGACGACCTTCATGAACCTTGTTCACCAGACGTGGATTAATGCCCGCTTCACCCAATTCAATCGCCGTGCCGTGCGTCGCATCCAGCTCAAAACCGTGCTTCAACAGCTTGGCCGCCAGATCCACCACACGCGCTTTATCGCCTTCACGTACCGACAGCAGCGCGCGTCCGGTCTTCTTCATGTGCGAGTTGCTGCCCAGCATCGCTTTAGCAAACGCTTCGGCAAACGTGCGGCCAACGCCCATCACTTCACCGGTCGAACGCATTTCTGGCCCCAAAATCGGGTCAACGCCAGGGAATTTGTTGAACGGCAGCACCACTTCTTTCACCGAGTAGTACGGTGGGATAATCTCTTTCGTGACACCCTGCTCAGCCAGCGTTTTGCCTGCCATCACACGTGCCGCGACTTTCGCCAACGGAACGCCAGTGGCTTTCGAGACAAACGGTACGGTACGTGCCGCACGCGGGTTGACTTCAATCAGATAAACTTCATTATCCTTCACCGCAAACTGCACGTTCATCAGGCCGCGAACGCAGAGTTCAAACGCCAGTTTTTCAACCTGCTGACGCATCACATCCTGTATCTCTTTGCTCAGCGTGTAGGCTGGCAGTGAACAAGCCGAGTCACCGGAGTGAACCCCTGCCTGCTCGATGTGCTCCATGATGCCGCCAATCAGTACACGTTCACCGTCACAGACCGCATCGACATCGACTTCGATGGCATCGTCAAGGAAGCGGTCTAACAGCACAGGCGCATCGTTGGACACGCTAACGGCCGTCTGGAAGTAACGACGCAGGTCAATTTCGTCATACACGATTTCCATCGCGCGGCCGCCCAGAACATAAGAAGGACGCACAACCAGCGGATAGCCGATGACACGCGCTTTTTCTACCGCCTGCTCAATCGTCGCTACCGTGGCGTTAGCAGGCTGCTTTAGCCCCAGACGATTAACAGCCTGCTGGAAACGCTCACGGTCTTCTGCACGGTCAATCGCGTCCGGGCTCGTACCGATAACCGGCACACCCGCCGCTTCCAGCGCACGCGCCAGTTTCAGCGGCGTCTGACCGCCGTATTGTACGATGACGCCTTTTGGCTTCTCGATACGAACGATTTCCAGCACGTCTTCAAAGGTTACTGGCTCAAAGTACAAGCGATCGGAGGTGTCATAATCGGTTGAAACAGTTTCCGGGTTACAGTTGACCATGATGGTTTCATAGCCATCTTCACGCAGCGCCAGAGAGGCATGAACGCAGCAGTAGTCAAATTCGATCCCTTGGCCAATACGGTTTGGCCCGCCGCCCAGTACGATGATTTTGTCACGATCCTGACTCGGATTCGCTTCACACTCTTCTTCATACGTGGAGTACATATAAGCGGTATCGGTCGCGAATTCTGCCGCACAGGTATCGACACGCTTGTACACCGGGTGCAGGTCGAACTTATCGCGCAGTTTGCGAATTTCGCTTTCCGCCACGCCAGCCAGTTTCGCCAGACGCGCATCGGCAAAGCCCTTACGCTTCAGCGTACGCAGGAACTCGGCATCCAGCGCGGTAGCACCTTTTTCTGCAACCTGCTCTTCCAGACGCACCAGCTCTTCAATCTGCACCAGGAACCAGCGGTCAATGTTGGTCAGATTAAAGACACCATCGATAGACATCCCCGCACGGAAGGCATCGGCGATGTACCAGATACGCTCGGCACCCGCATCTTTCAGTTCGCGGCGGATTTTGGTCAGTGCTTCTGGGTCGTCCAGATCCACTTTCGGATCGAAGCCGGTTGCCCCCACTTCCAGACCACGCAACGCTTTCTGCAAGGATTCCTGCTGTGTGCGGCCAATCGCCATCACTTCCCCCACCGATTTCATCTGCGTGGTCAGACGGTCGTTAGCACCGGCAAATTTTTCGAAGTTGAAACGTGGAATCTTGGTGACAACGTAGTCGATAGCCGGTTCGAAGGAGGCTGGCGTACGGCCACCGGTGATGTCGTTCATCAGTTCATCGAGCGTGTAGCCTACCGCCAGCTTGGCTGCGATTTTCGCAATCGGGAAGCCCGTCGCTTTAGAAGCCAGTGCGGAAGAACGCGATACGCGCGGGTTCATTTCAATCACGATCAGACGACCCGTTTTTGGGTTCACTGAAAACTGAACGTTAGAACCGCCCGTTTCTACGCCGATTTCACGTAATACCGCCATCGAGGCGTTACGCATGATTTGATATTCTTTATCAGTCAGCGTTTGCGCAGGTGCAACGGTAATAGAGTCTCCGGTGTGGATCCCCATTGCATCGAAGTTTTCAATTGAGCAGACGATGATGCAGTTGTCGTTCTTATCACGCACCACTTCCATCTCATACTCTTTCCAACCGATCAGCGATTCATCGATCAGCAGCTCTTTGGTTGGAGAAAGATCCAGTCCGCGTTCGCAGATCTCTTCAAACTCTTCACGGTTATACGCGATACCGCCACCGGTGCCGCCCATCGTGAAGGAAGGACGGATGATGCACGGGAAGCCGACTTCAGCCGCTACGGCCAGCGCTTCTTCCATATTGTGTGCAATACCGGAACGCGCGGTATCCAGACCAATTTTCTTCATCGCCACATCGAAACGACGACGATCTTCTGCTTTATCAATCGCATCCGCTGTTGCACCAATCATGGTGACGCCGAATTCGGCTAGTACGCCCTGACGTTCCAACTCCAGCGCACAGTTCAGCGCAGTTTGGCCCCCCATCGTTGGCAGCACCGCGTCTGGACGCTCTTTTTCAATAATTTTACGCACCACTTCCCAGTGAATCGGCTCAATATAGGTCGCATCGGCCATTTCCGGGTCGGTCATGATGGTTGCCGGGTTGGAGTTCACCAGAATAACGCGGTAACCCTCTTCACGTAGCGCTTTACAGGCTTGTGCACCAGAGTAGTCAAACTCACACGCCTGGCCGATAACAATCGGGCCTGCGCCCAGAATCAGGATGCTTTTAATATCTGTACGTTTTGGCATTGTCTCGCTCCTGATTATTTAGCTGAAGAACGGTAAGTCTGAATCAAGTCAATAAAGTGGTCGAACAGCGGCGCGGCATCGTGCGGACCTGGGCTTGCTTCTGGGTGCCCCTGGAAGCTGAACGCTGGCTTATCCGTGCGGTGAATCCCCTGAACCGTATGGTCAAACAGGGATTTATGCGTGACACGCAGCGTGTCAGGCAGATTATCTTCATCAACCGCAAAGCCGTGGTTCTGCGCGGTGATCATCACGCAGTTGTTATCCAGATCTTTTACCGGGTGGTTGCCGCCGTGGTGGCCGAGCTTCATTTTGATGGTCTTCGCACCGCTCGCCAGCGCCAGCAGTTGGTGACCCAGGCAGATGCCGAATACCGGAATATCGGTTTCCAGGAAAGTTTTGATTGCGCGAATCGCGTAGTCGCACGGTTCCGGATCGCCCGGACCGTTAGAAAGGAAAATACCGTCTGGATTCAGCTTCAGCACATCTTCGGCCGGAGTCTGCGCCGGAACAACCGTCAGGCGGCAGCCGCGATCCACCAGCATACGCAAAATGTTGCGTTTCACACCATAGTCATAAGCCACAACGTGGTAAGGCAGCTCGCTTTCAGTTTTCGCCGCAGGCAGTTCACCTTCCAGCGTCCAGCTTCCCTGTAGCCAGCTGTAGCTTTCTGCCGTCGTCACTTCTTTTGCCAGATCCATTCCCTTCAACCCAGGAAAGGCTTTCGCTTTCTCCAGCGCGACAGAGGCATCCGGCGTATCACCCGCGATGATGCAGCCATTCTGTGCGCCTTTTTCACGCAGCAGACGGGTCAGTTTACGGGTATCAATGTCGGCAATGGCAACGATGTTATTGCGTTTGAGGTATTCAGACAGGCTTTCTTCACTACGGTAGTTGCTGGCAATCAGAGGTAAATCGCGAATAACCAGACCTTGAGCCTGTACAGAGGGGGATTCTTCATCGTTGGCATTGGCGCCGACATTACCGATATGGGGATAAGTGAGAGTGACAATCTGGCGGGAATAGGAAGGATCAGTAAGGATTTCTTGATAACCGGTCATCGACGTATTGAAGACCACTTCCCCCACTGCCGACCCTTCTGCCCCAATGGCCCGACCGTGGAATTGGGTTCCGTCTTCCAGAACCAATAGCGCTGACTTAATCAAAACACCCTCCAAGGAATAAACAATCACGTTATTTGCATATTAATTCAGATTCGAGCCACTAAATCAATGCAAAAACTACCTGTAAGGCCAATTTTTGGCAAATTGGGCGCATTTTAATGATGGTCTTCCTGATTGTCTACCCAAACCGCTTTTTTTCTCTTATTTTTATGCTTTCCGAAATAAATAGCCGCCCACTGGCGTAAAAACCCACATCAACTGAGACAAGTAAACGGTTGCGAGGCAACATCGTTAAAATAAGGATAACAAATCACCAGAAAAGGACATTTCAGGAGTAAAGGGGAAGTCTTTTCGCTAAAAAACCGAAAAAATACGGATAAAAACAATTAATGATAAAAAAATTAAACGTAACCTATAAAAATAAAGGTGATCATTAAAATAACCACCCTTATCAGTATCATATGATTATTTATAAATAACTAAAAACTATAAATCATCCAGAGAAAGTACATCTCTCATATCAAAAAGACCATTCTCCTTCGAACTAATCCATATAGCCGCTCTTACTGCACCATTGGCAAACGTCATACGGCTGGATGCCTTGTGGGTAATCTCAACACGCTCGCCAATATCAGCAAACATCGCCGTATGTTCACCGACAATGTCACCCGCCCGAACGGTTGCAAAACCAATGCTTTTCGGATCGCGTTCGCCGGTATGACCTTCACGCGCATACACCGCACAAGACTTCAGATCGCGTCCCAGCGCATCGGCAATCGCTTCGCCCATCGCCAGCGCGGTGCCAGACGGCGCATCCACTTTGTGGCGGTGGTGTGCTTCAATGATTTCGATATCAGTATAATCGCCCATAACCTTCGCCGCTTTTTCCAGCAGCTTCAGCATGACATTGACACCGACGCTGAAGTTCGCTGCAAACACAATCCCGATATCTTGTGCAGCCTGCTTAATCGCCGCCTTCCCTGCATCATCGAAGCCGGTTGTCCCAATAATCATGCCCTTACGGTGCTGACGGCAAAATGCCAGATGCGCTAATGTGCCTTCCGGACGGGTGAAGTCGATCAAGATATCGAAATCATTCTGCACGGCATCCAGGCTTTCATTCACGGTAATACCGCTTTTACCCAGTCCGGCAAGTTCACCTGCATCGTTACCTATCAGAGACGAACCAGAACGTTCCAGCGCCGCGCCCAATACCACGCCGTCCATTTGCTCGATGGCCTGAATCAGCTGGCGTCCCATACGGCCGCCCGCACCTACAACCGCAATACGGATGGATGAATCCTTCATAATGTCTCTCTCTTTTTGATCCTGACGACATAAAAATAACATCAGGTTAACGGGCACTGCGCACTATCGCCAGCGGATTTACCGCCAGATTAGAAAATACTGTTTGAAGCCGCAGAAAATCAGCAAAACTGTCTCATCACAGGCAGCAGAATCGCGTCTGGAAGCGATAAAAAACCGTGAGGCGTTTGAAGACATGCCGGGAAGGTCAAAAATAAACCACATGGCATAACGCATAAAAATTCATTTTTATGTATTAACATTTTCATGAGTGAATACAAGGGAGAGAAAACAGAGGGGAATAACAGCGATAGGGCCGAAGCCCTACCGCAGAAACAGCGTTAATCTACCTGTTTGACTTCAACACGCAGTTCTTTCGGCACTTCAAAGACGATGTTTTCTTCACGTCCCTGCATTTCAACGGCAACCTTGCCGCCTAATGCTTTCAGGCGCTGAATTACCTGTTGTACCAGGATATCCGGTGCGGATGCGCCTGCGGTTACCCCAACATGCGAAGCACCCTCTACCCATGACTCCTGGATATCTTCTGATGAATCAATCAGATAAGCCGCCTTTCCCGCTCTCTGTGCCAATTCAGCAAGACGGTTAGAGTTTGAGGAATTTTTAGAGCCTACAACAAACACGACATCCGCCTTATCCGACAAATGGCGAACGGCTTCCTGACGATTGGTCGTGGCATAACAGATATCATCTTTACGCGGACCAACAATCTGCGGGAAACGCTCACGCAACGCATCAATCACCGCATAGGTATCATCAACAGAAAGCGTGGTTTGCGTCATAAAGCACAGATTGCTTTCATCTTTTACCTGTAGCTGCCAGACATCCTCGGGGGATTCCACCAGATACATGCCACCATCCGCATTGCTGTACTGCCCCATCGTCCCTTCAACTTCAGGGTGTCCGGCATGCCCAATAAGAATCGCTTCTACGCCTTTTTTACTGGCTCTGGCCACTTCCATATGCACTTTGGTTACCAACGGACAGGTGGCATCGAATACCGTCAGGTCACGGCTTTTTGCTTCATTCCGTACCGCTTGCGAAACGCCATGTGCCGAGAAAATCAGAATCGCGCCGTCCGGCACGTCTTCAATCTGCTCAATAAAAATCGCGCCACGTTCGCGCAATCCGTTAACCACATAGCGGTTATGTACCACTTCATGACGGACGTAGATCGGTGTACCAAAAAGCTCCAGCGCGCGCTCCACAATGCTGATAGCACGATCGACACCGGCACAAAAGCCGCGTGGATTAGCCAGCAGGATCTGCATGTGCCACCTCCTGTTGTACGGGATCGATATCCAGCACTTCGAGATCGAAGGTAATCGCCTGGCCGGACAGAGGGTGATTGAAATCCACGGTGACCGATTCCTCTGTCACATCACGGATAATCCCCGGCATATCATTTCCAGCAACACCGCTGAACAGCATGATCGTGCCCACATCCGGCACACCAGTCTGAGCGAAATCACGACGCAGGAAGAACTGGATCAGATTCGGATTGGTCGGCCCAAAGGCCGACTCCGGCGGCAGCGTAAACTTGCGTTTATCGCCACGCTTCAATCCCAACAGATTTTGTTCCAGCGCGTCAGACAGGCTGCTATCGCCAAGGCGGAACAGCGCTGGTTTGCCGCGCTCACGCGTAGACTCGGCGGTGGAGCCATCCTCCAGCGTGAGAGTAAAATGCACCAGCAGCGCGCTGTTGTGCTGCACAGTCTCGGACATCAGTGACCCTTTTGCTTAACGGTATCAGTATCATCATGCGTACTGAAAAACCCTTCCAGTACGATGAGCGCCGCCCCAATACAGATGGCGGTATCGGCCAGGTTAAACGTGGCGAAGTGCCAGTCACCGACATAGAAATCGATGAAATCGACGACAAACCCATGCCATGTCCGATCAAACAGATTGCCCAATGCGCCGCCGATAATCAGCGAATACGCAATGTTATTCAGCCTATGCTTGACGCTGCCGCGATACATCATCACCAACAGCGCCACCACGATAGCAATCGCGATACCGGCAAAGAACCAGCGTTGCCAGCCGCCTTTATCCGCCAGGAAGCTGAACGCTGCGCCGTAGTTACGGGCGTAATGCAGATTCAGAGAAGGCATCACTGGCACCGTATCCCCCAGCGCAAAGTGAGCAAGGATCCACTGCTTGCTGCCAAGATCGATAACTAAAACCAGTATCGCTAGCCAGAGCCAGCGCAGTCCACTCGAACAGATTTTATTCATCAGACAAATTTACGCTCTTCGCCGTTACCACCCACGTTAGTCGCACAGCGACCACACACTTCAGGATGATCGGCGTTGCTACCGATATCCGTCTCGTAATGCCAGCAGCGTGGACACTTGTGCCCTTCTGCCTCACTTAAGGCAATTTTCAGTCCGGTGAGTTCCGTTGCCTGCGCGCTGTCCGGCGCATTTTCATAACGTTCCACCCGCGCTTTTGACGTCAACAGCGCAAAATGCAGTTCCTGACGCAGTTGGTTCAACTTGCCAGCCAGATTGGCATCGGCGTACAGCGTGACGGAGGCTTCCAGTGAGCCACCGATGCGCTTGTCATTACGCGCTTGCTCGATGACTTTGTTCACTTCGCTACGCACTTTCAGGACATCCGCCCAGAACGCATCGTTCATGGTTTCTGCGCTATCCAGCGAGAACAAACCGTCATACCACTCTTCGGTAAAGACGTACTGTGCACGCTCGCCCGGCAGGTAGTTCCAGATCTCATCCGCGGTGAAGGACATAATCGGTGCCATCCAGCGAACCAGCGCTTCAGAGATGTGGTACAGCGCGGTCTGGCAGCTACGACGCGCAACGCTATCGCCTTTTGCCGTGTACTGACGATCTTTAATGATATCCAGATAGAATGAACCCATTTCGATCGAGCAGAACTGCATCAGGCGTTGTACGACGCGGTGGAAATCATAGCTTTCATACGCTTCGAGGATCTCTTCCTGTGCTGCTTTCGCACAACCTACCGCCCAGCGATCCAGCACAACCATATCTTCTGGTTTCACCATATGTTGCTGTGGATCGAACCCATTCAGGTTCGCCAGCAGGAAACGTGCAGTGTTACGGATACGGCGATAGGCGTCGGCAGAACGCTTCAGGATCTCATCAGATACGGCGATTTCACCAGAGTAATCCGTTGAACCGATCCACAGACGCAGAATGTCAGCACCCAGCTTATTCATCACGTCCTGCGGACTCACGGTATTCCCGATCGACTTGGACATTTTGCGGCCCTGACCATCAACGGTGAAACCGTGAGTCAGCACCTGACGATAAGGCGCTTTGCCTTTGATCGCCGTAGAGATCATCAGGGAAGACATGAACCAGCCACGATGCTGATCAGACCCTTCCAGATACATATCCGCCGTGTGGCCACCGAACTCAGGGCGAACATCCACAACAGATGCGTGCGTCGATCCAGAATCGAACCATACGTCCAGCGTGTCCGGCACTTTGACGTAGTTGTCAGCGTCTGCGCCCAGTACATCGGCCGGATCGAGATCCCACCATGCCTGAATGCCGTCGACTTCAACACGTTTCGCCACGGCTTCAATCAGTTCAGCGGTGCGCGGATGCAGCTCTTCCGTCTCTTTATGAACGAACAGCGACATTGGCACGCCCCAGGTACGCTGACGGGAAATACACCAGTCAGGACGGTTGGCGACCATCGCTTCGATACGCGCCTGACCCCAATCCGGGATCCACTGCACGCCTTTGATTTCAGACAGTGATTGCTTACGCAGACCTTTCTGATCCATGCTGACAAACCACTGCGGCGTAGCACGGAAAATGATCGGCGACTTATGGCGCCAGCAGCACGGATAGCTGTGCTGTAATTTCTCTACGTGCAGCAACATGCCTTTTTCACGCAGGATTTCAACGATCACATCGTTGGCTTTGAAAACGAATTTGCCGTCCAGTTCAGGATACGTGCCGCTCAGGTAACAGCCGTTCGGCCCAACCGGGTTAGCGATTTCCAGATTGTATTTCTGGCTGATCACATAGTCGTCAGGACCGTGACCACCGGCGGTATGCACCGCACCCGTACCGGCATCCAGCGTCACGTGCTCGCCCAGAATGGCTGGTACGTCGAAGTTCAGGAACGGGTGTTTGAAACGCAGCAGTTCAAGATCCGCGCCTTTACAGTCGCCCAGAACCTGCCACTGGCTAATGCCAGCGCGCTTCATCACGCTTTCAACCAGATCGGCCGCCAGAATCAGCGCCTGACCGTCAATCTGCACCAGTTGATAATCGAATTCCGCATTCAGTGAGATCGCACGGTTTGCCGGCAGCGTCCACGGCGTCGTTGTCCAGATCACCAGCGAGACAGGGCCGTCTACGCGCTTCACACCAAATTTGGCTAATACCGCCGCCACGTCGCTGGCGTTAAACGCCACATCAATGGATGGGGACGTTTTGTCGTAGTATTCGACTTCTGCTTCCGCCAGCGCGGAACCGCAATCCGCACACCAGTGAACCGGCTTCGCGCCCTTGTGCAGGTGACCATTTTCAATGATACGACCCAGCGCACGAATGATGTTCGCTTCGGTGTTGAAATCCATCGTCAGGTAAGGACGATCCCAGTCGCCCAGCACACCGAGACGAATAAAGTCGGCTTTCTGACCGGCAACCTGCTCTGCCGCATATTTGCGGCACTCTGCACGGAATTCGGCAGCGCTGACTTTCTCGCCCGGCTTACCGACCAGCTGTTCTACTTTCAGCTCAATCGGCAGACCGTGGCAGTCCCAGCCCGGCACATAAGGAGAGTCGTAGCCAGACAGGCTTTTCGATTTGACGATAATATCTTTCAGAATTTTGTTAACTGAGTGACCAATATGAATACTGCCATTCGCGTACGGAGGGCCATCGTGCAGAATGAAAGTCTTCTTTCCCTTCTTCGCATTGCGAATAATCCCGTACAGATCCTGCTCATACCAACGTTTCAGCATGTCAGGTTCGCGCTTGGCCAGATCGCCACGCATCGGGAACCCTGTTTCCGGCAAGTTCAGGGTAGTCTTATAGTCACTCATTAGATTCTCGATTTCGTTTCGGCTAGAAAAATTAAACCGGTGTCTTTAACCCGAAGAACATCCGGGCTGTCACCACATCATCGGCGATTTGCTGTTTTAACGCATCGAGCGAAGCAAAACGCTGTTCATTACGGATTTTTTTACGCAGTACGACTTCAATATGACGACCATAGAGGTTCATCGTCACGTCCAGCAAATGCACTTCAAGCTGCTGGCGTTGGTCACCGTTTACGGTCGGACGCGTGCCTATATTGGCAACGCCCGGAAGCGGTTCGGGCCCCAGCCCATAAACGCTGACGGCATACACGCCGCTGACAGGGGAAACCTGACGTTTCAGCGGTAAATTGGCAGTGGGAAACCCAATGGTTCGCCCCAGCGCTTTACCATGTTCCACGCGTCCGGAAATGGAGTAAGGGTGACCCAGCAGGCTTTCTGCCCGTTCGAGCTCATCACGACTCAGCGCTTCCCGCACCGCCGTGCTGCTAACCCGTTTGCCGCCATTACAGAACGAGTCGGTGCTGATAACATCAAATCCCGACTCACGTCCAGCCTTCTGTAATAACAGGAAATCTCCCTGACGACCAGCCCCGAAGCGGAAGTCATCCCCCACAACCAGAAACTTCACGCCCAATTTCTTCACCAGCAGAGAAGAAACAAACGTCCCGGCATCATTGGCGGCAAAATGCGCGTCGAATCTGACGCACAGCAGATAGTCCACGCCAGCCTGCGCCAGATATTTCACCTTGTCACGCAAACGCGTCAGACGGGCGGGCGCTTTTTCCGCCGCGAAGAGTTCCAGCGGCTGTGGTTCAAAAATCATCACCATCACCGGCAGCCCACGAGCGCGCCCTTCCTGCTTCAGCCGTTCAAGCAGCATTTGGTGTCCGAGGTGCACGCCGTCAAAATTACCAATAGTGAGCACGCAGCCGTAATGGTGTGCCCGAAGATTGTGTATACCGCGAATTAGCTGCATGGCTGGCCCAGAACAAAGGGTTAATATTATGGAAATCGGCGGATTATACCTTGTACAGCGAGTAAGGTTAACCCGCGATTCGCGCCTTTTGCAGCTCCCCTGTGAAACGTGCCGGTATTTGCACGTTTTTTAGCGGAATCCTCGATGAATGACGCCCAGGCGCAGAATATCCAGATAGCCGATGCCCTGCACAATCCGACTTTACCGATGGTAGACAGGGTTTTATCACATTCAGGATGAATTTCTGCTGCGAAAGGCTGTATTCCACCGCGTGAAGCTGCTAAAATCCTGCGCCATCACAACGTAACAAGTGTCGACGTACAAACGACGCTTATTTGCACAAATCCATTGACAAACGAAGGCTAAACGAGCATATTCCACGGCCTTTGAATTGTCCTCGATTGAATATATTTGGGAGTTGGACCTTGGCTAATATCAAATCAGCTAAGAAACGCGCCGTACAATCTGAGAAGCGCCGTAAGCATAACGCAAGCCGTCGCTCTATGATGCGTACTTTCATCAAGAAAGTATACGCGGCGATCGCGACTGGCGATAAAGAAGCGGCACAGAAAGCGTTTAATGACATGCAACCGATCGTGGATCGCCAGGCTAGTAAAGGCCTGATCCACAAGAACAAAGCTGCACGTCATAAATCCAATCTGGTTGCGCGCATCAACGCCATGCAATAATCACGCATCTGCGTGTCGTTGCTAAGAAAAACCGGCTCAGGCCGGTTTTTTTATGTCTGCAATTTAGCCGTCAGTGCTCAACCAGACCCGCTACAGGCCCGCCTTTTTCTCACAGACCCGTTGTTTTCTCACAGAAAAGTGCGGAGAAATCCGCGTTACAAACGCGCTGCACCGCCGGATGCTGGATCATTCGGGCCGCAAAGATCGCATAATACTCGTCCTGAATGTTCTCGATCCTGCCGATCTCGACGACATCACCCTGCGGGTAGATTTCATTGGCATACAGTGATGGCGCAACAAAAATGGCGTCATTATTAATGCCGAATGCAGTCATGAGCGCCGCATCATCAAATTCCCCCAAAATGTTCACCTGAATATTCTGCGCAGTAAACCAGTTCAGCAGCTTGCGTCCCAGCATGGTTCGCCGTCCTGGAATCAGCAACTTACGTTGCTCAAGGCAGGCAGGAAAAGCGTATTCAGGCTGAGGACGTTTACAGTAAAAGCTCACGGCACACTCGCCCAGTTTGATTGAAAATAGCCCTTCCTGCTGCGTTGAATCCACCGGACAATCCGACAGAATCATATCCAGCTTATGCTGGCTCAACTGCTCTAGCAGCATTTCGTGCGTCGACTCAAAGCAGCGCAAATGAATATGTTCCTGTTCCGTCACGACCGTTTCCAGCACTCTGCTCACCAGCCGTTTGGACAACGCATCTGCCACGCCAACATCGAATAACAGGTTCGATTCTTTGCGATAGTTCACAATATCCAGCATTTCCTGGCTAAGTTGGAACATGCCATCCGCATAGCGAAAAACCAGTTGCCCCAGTTCCGTCGGTTCCAGTCCCCGCCCTTTGCGCTTGAAGAGCTTGCCCTGCAAACGCTCTTCCAGGCATTTAATCTGCCCGGTAATGGTCTGCGGCGTTAAGAACAGCGTCTCTGCCGCACCGGCAACGGAGCCCGACTTATAAACCTGCCAGAAGTAATAGAGATGGTTAAAATTCAAATGAGACACACCTACACCTCCATTATTCCGAGTTCTACCTTACATCAGGCCTTACATGACTGTGTCGCATTTTCCTGTACTGGCAATGTCACCTTCAGAGCGATATATCCCAGCAACGCGGCAAGACCCGATGCCAGCAGAATACCCAATTTAGCGTAAGTAATGAATTCTGCATCAGCCTGAGAAAATGCCAGCAACGTAATAAAGATCGACATGGTGAATCCGATACCACATAACACCGAAACAGCACCGATATGTCTGAAATTCACACCAAAAGGCAAGCGTGCATAGCCTAATTTTACGGTTAACCAACTTAGTAACGTAATGCCCAAAGGCTTACCGACAAGCAGCCCAACAGCAATACCAAGACTGAGCGGTGAGAACAGTTTTTCCAGTTCAACACCCTGCAACACAATGCCGGCATTCGCGAAGGCAAACAGCGGAATAATCAAGAATGCGACCCACGTTTGCAGACCATGCTCTAATGTGATTGCGGGAGAATCCCCCGCGCCCGACGTGCGTAACGGGATAAAGAATCCGACAATTACACCTGCCAACGTCGCATGAACACCACATTTCAGAATGCAGACCCACAAGACAATCCCAACCAGTAAATAGGCGGACGTTTTTCTCACCTGCTGTCGGTTCATATACGCCAATACAGCAACGGCTAACACGGCTCCGCCCAGTGCAAGCCAGAAGACCTGCTGCGTATAAAACAGGGCAATGATCAGGATCGCCCCCAGATCGTCAATGATCGCCAGTGCCAGCAGGAAGACTTTTAACCCTGCGGGAACGCGTTTACCCAATAGCGTCAGCACGCCAATAGCAAACGCAATATCCGTCGCAGCGGGAATAGCCCAGCCAGCACGCGTCACTTCATCATTCGCGTTAAAAAACAAAAAGATCAGCGCGGGGAAAATCATCCCCCCTACCGCTGCCGCTAGTGGCAACATCGCCTGTTGACGGCTGGCTAGCGAGCCTTCAACCAGTTCACGTTTCACTTCCAGACCAATCAGCAGGAAGAAAATCGCCATCAGGCCATCGTTAATCCACAGCAGCAGGTTCTTATTAATTTCCAGTGCGCCAAAACGCATTTCCACTGGCATCATCAGGAACTGTTGATAGCCAGCAGCAGTAACAGACCAGTTGGCAGCCAACATCGCCAGCACCGTTGCTGCAATCAACATCACCCCCGCAGCCGCATCTAACCCGATAAAACGGCGAATCATTGTTATCATTGACTTCATCTCCCATCAGACACGAACACCAATACCGTACGTCCGCTTTCTTGCTGGCAAGATTACGTAATCTAACTCATCGTTAAAAGCAGATTAAAACTGACATAAAACTCGTAAAAATCGATCTATTTGATTGAGGATCACTCAGAAGAGAACATAAAAATGTCGGGAGCGTTTTCAACGTTGTGCAACAATGGCCCTAAGGTGACAGGCAAGGATCTCCATCATAAAAAAACCGGCGGGATTACCCCACCGGTCTTTTGATTACGCGTTAACGATAAGCCATTAACGGGTCAAATCATCGAAGAACTTCTTCACACCATCGAAAAAGCTTTTCGAGCGCGGACTGTTTCTTTCACCGGACGGACCACCGAAACTCTCATCGAGCTCTTGCAGCAGTTGTCTCTGACGTTCGTTCAGATTAACCGGCGTTTCGACCACAACACGGCACAGCAAATCGCCCTGCGCACCGCCACGTACCGATTTCACGCCTTTGCCACGCATACGGAACAGCTTACCAGTTTGCGTTTCCGCAGGCACTTTCAGCTTCACACGACCATCCAGCGTCGGGACTTCAATCTCGCCGCCTAATGCTGCCATCGCAAAGTTGATCGGCACTTCGCAGTACAGGTTATTTTCTTCACGCTGGAAGATTGGGTGCGCTTTAACCTGCACCTGAACGTACAAATCCCCTGACGGCGCGCCGTGCTCACCTGCTTCACCTTCACCGGATAAGCGAATACGGTCGCCCGTATCCACGCCTGCCGGAATTTTCACCGACAGCGTTTTGCTCTTCTCTACGCGGCCATGACCGTGACATTTAACACACGGATCTTTAATAATCTTACCGCGACCGTGACAGTGTGGACACGCCTGCTGTACGGTAAAGAAACCCTGACGCATCTGGACCTGGCCGTTACCATGACAGGTTGGACAGGTGACCGGAGAGCTACCCGGCTTCGCACCGCTGCCGTGGCACACATCGCACTCTTCCAGCGCGGGAATTCGGATCTCTTTGGTGACGCCACGTACCGCTTCTTCCAGCGTCAACTCCATGTTGTAGCGTAAATCGGATCCACGGCTCGCGCGCTGACGGCGGCCACCGCCAAAAATGTCCCCGAACACGTCGCCAAAAATATCACCAAAATCGGCACCGCCGCCGCCAAAGCCACCACCGCCTCCGCCCATACCGCCTTGCTCAAACGCCGCGTGGCCGTACTGATCGTAGGCGGCGCGTTTTTGCGAATCGGTAAGGATCTCGTAGGCTTCTTTGATCTCTTTGAACTTGGCTTCTGCCTCGCTATCACCCGGATTACGATCGGGGTGGTATTTCATCGCCAGACGCTTGTAGGCTTTCTTTATTTCGCGCTCATCCGCGCTTTTCGAAACGCCCAGGCTTTCGTAATAATCTTGCTTCGCCATTTCTTTTCCTGCCCTCAACATGCGTGCACGGGCGCAGAGTTTCCTCGACGCCCGTGCTGATTGCCAGCAATAGCCTTGTGGCTGCTACTGCGCCCGCTCAAGGGCGATTACTTTTTATCTTTTACTTCTTCAAATTCAGCATCAACGACATCGTCGTCGCGACGAGCAGAGGCATCATCAGCGGCACCTTCAGGACCTTGCTGTGGCTGAGACGCTTCCAGCAGTTTGCCGGAAACTTGAACCAGCGCCTGCATTTTCGCTTCGATTTCTGCTTTGTCTTCGCCTTTCAGCGCGCTTTCCAGCGCTTTCAGTGCGTCGTCAATGGCAGCTTTATCGTCAGCGGCCAGTTTGTCACCCGCTTCTTCCAGTTGCTTACGCGTGCTGTGCAGCAGGTGATCGCCCTGGTTGCGTGCCTGAACCAGCTCTTCAAACTTACGGTCAGCTTCAGCGTTCGCTTCTGCATCACGTACCATTTTCTGGATTTCTTCTTCGTTCAGACCAGAGGATGCCTTGATAGTGATTTTCTGCTCGCGGCCGCTGTTTTTGTCTTTCGCGGAAACGTGCAGGATACCGTCGGCATCGATGTCGAAAGTGACTTCGATCTGCGGCATACCGCGCGGTGCAGCCTGAATACCATCCAGGTTAAACTGACCCAGCGATTTGTTATCGTGCGCACGCTTACGCTCACCCTGCAGAACATGAATCGTTACCGCAGACTGGTTGTCTTCCGCCGTTGAGAACACCTGACTGTGTTTAGTCGGGATCGTGGTGTTCTTAGCAATCAGCGCCGTCATCACGCCGCCCATGGTTTCGATACCCAGAGACAGCGGGGTTACGTCCAGCAGCAGAACGTCTTTCACGTCACCAGACAGAACACCGCCCTGAACCGCAGCACCGATAGCAACCGCTTCATCCGGGTTCACGTCTTTACGCGGCTCTTTACCGAAGAAGTCAGCGACTTTCTTCTGCACCAGAGGCATACGCGTCTGGCCACCAACCAGAATCACGTCCTGAATTTCAGAAACGGACAGACCAGCATCCTGCAATGCCACTTTCAGCGGCTCCAGAGAACGGTTAACCAGCTCTTCTACCAGTGATTCCAGTTTCGCACGCGTCACTTTGATGTTCAGGTGCTTAGGACCCGTCGCATCCGCCGTGATGTACGGCAGGTTAACGTCCGTCTGCTGAGCAGAAGACAGCTCGATCTTGGCTTTTTCTGCCGCTTCTTTCAGACGCTGCATGGCCAGCGGGTCATTGCGCAGGTCGAAACCTTGCTCTTTCTTAAATTCGTCAACCAGATAGTTGATCATGCGGCTGTCGAAGTCTTCACCACCCAGGTGGGTATCACCGTTGGTCGCCAGCACTTCAAAGGTTTTTTCGCCATCAACTTCATCGATTTCGATGATGGAAATATCGAACGTACCACCGCCCAGGTCGTAAACCGCGATAGTACGGTTGCCAACTTCTTTATCCAGACCGTATGCCAGCGCTGCCGCTGTCGGTTCGTTGATGATACGTTTAACTTCCAGACCCGCGATACGGCCGGCGTCTTTGGTCGCCTGACGCTGCGCATCGTTGAAGTAAGCCGGTACGGTGATAACCGCTTCGGAGATCGTCTCACCCAGATAGTCTTCTGCCGTTTTCTTCATTTTTTTCAGCACTTCAGCTGAAATCTGCGGCGGAGCCATTTTCTGATCTTTCACTTCCAGCCATGCATCGCCATTATCTGCCGCGATAATTTTGTACGGCATGATGTTGGCATCGCGCTGAACTTCTTCGTCTTTGAAACGACGCCCAATCAGGCGCTTGATAGCAAACAGGGTATTTTTCGGGTTGGTCACTGCCTGACGTTTAGCCGGTTGGCCAACCAGAGTTTCACCATCTTGCGTATAAGCAATAATTGAAGGCGTGGTGCGATCGCCCTCGGTATTTTCCAGTACTTTTACCTGCGTACCGTCCATAATCGCGACACAAGAGTTGGTTGTACCCAGGTCGATACCAATAATCTTACCCATCTAAACATCTCCACTAAAAAGTCATATTCGGTGTGGTGGTTAAACCTACTGTGCGGGCGAAATGTCATTTTTCAACAAGATTTCTCGTCTTCCAACGACACACCCTCGTTTTCATCAGCAGCACACGTTTCATTGTCATGCTAACCACCGATGTAACGGCCAGACACACGCCTTCGCGGCAGGTCAAACTGTTTCGGTTGGAAATAAGATGGGGCCAACATTTCTATCATCAAGGGGGGAAGATGAAAAAAAATGACCTTTATCCCTCGTACGATCAAACTATTCTGCCTTCCCCATGTTGTGTCCATTCCAAACGCCCGATATGATGCCGCGCTCGCTGCAAAAATGGGGACATTTCCCTACATAATGGCGGGCAATAACACCTAAACGACACCTATCCCAACGTGATTGGCGCATTCGCTAACCTTAATGCTGCGCCCGACGCGAAGGGACTATTAATAATCTGTTATTGCAGAGGATTTATGAGCACGAACACGTTGGCAAATCCTGGTCCATTAGGACTGATGGGCTTCGGGATGACCACTATTCTGTTGAACCTGCACAACGCAGGCTTTTTCCCACTTTCTTCCATCATTCTCAGCATGGGTATTTTCTACGGCGGTATTGCCCAGATTCTGGCTGGCCTGCTGGAATATAAAAAAGGCAATACATTCGGCGTGACCGCGTTTACGTCTTATGGCGCATTCTGGCTGACGCTAGTTGCCATTCTCATGCTGCCGAAAATGGGTCTGGCGGAAGCCAGCGATGCCCAGTTCCTTGGCGTCTTCCTTGGTCTGTGGGGTATCTTCACGCTGTTTATGTTCTTCGGTACAGTTGGCACCAACCGCGCACTGCAATTTGTCTTCGGTAGCCTGACCGTGTTGTTTGCCCTGCTGGCTGTAGGTAACTTTACTGGCAACCACGCTTTGCTGACCTTCGCGGGTTACGAAGGTATCATCTGTGGCGCGAGCGCAATTTATCTGGCAATGGCCGAATTGCTGAACGAGAAGTTTGGCCGCAGCGTCCTACCAATCGGTTCATGTGGCGCGTCTCACTAAGTTCTGACGCAATATTAGTTCCGATGCGATAAGCGCTACGGGTAAACACTCGCCGCGTTAAATGCCAACGGACCCAGTCAACCTGACAAGGTCCGTTTGTTTTTGATGACGCGCTTTTGATAACGGTACGCTTAAACCTCAACAGGTGAACGATCGCGCACGTCGCTATCAGTCAACGCATGCGAATCAGCATCCAGATCGTGCTGCAAATAAATCCCCAGCAGTAACCCTACTGCAGCCAGCGTCAGAACATAGAATGCCGGCGCCAGCGGCGTTGCCTTCATAATCAGTGTAACAAAGACGGGCGTCAGGCCACCGAAAATGGCATAGGAAACGTTGTAGGAAAAAGAAATCCCCGAGAACCGCACCGCAGCCGGAAACGCCCGTACCATGACATAAGGTACACCGCCCACCACGCCAACGCTGAGCCCCACAATCGCATAGCTGACAAAGAGCAGCGTCGTGCTGCTTGCCGCCGAACTGTAAAAGAACCAGCTACACACAGCCAGCGACAGGCTACCCACCATAAACAGCTTGCTGGCACCAACACGGTCGACCAATAACCCGGCGCCAACGCAGCCTACCATCAGCGCAATCGTTGCCAGACAGTTCGCCTGCAATGCCAGCGAGGCAGGAATACCGTGGACTTTTTGCAGATAGGTCGGTGCCATCAGAATAACGACGACGATGCACGCAGACAGCAGCCAGGTCAGCAGCATTGAAACCACAACCGCACGTTTATGGTTTAAGACGACAGATTTCAGCGGCAGCTCTTCTGCCAGCTTTTTCTGCACCTGCATTTCGATAAAAATAGGCGTTTCCTGCAACCAACGACGCAGGTACATAGCAACAAGGCCGAAGACCCCACCGATGAAGAACGGCAGGCGCCAGCCGCCGCCCGACATCTGCGCCGGCGTGAGCACCGTATTCAGCAACGTCGCGATCAGCGAACCCAGCAGAATCCCCATCGTCAGCCCGGCAGTCAGCGTACCGCAGGCAAATCCAATGCGGGCGCGAGGCACATGCTCCGCGACGAAGACCCACGCACCGGGAACTTCTCCGCCGATTGCTGCTCCTTGCAGCACGCGCATCAACAGCAACAGCAGCGGTGCCGCAATACCAATAGCTTCATAGGTCGGCAGCAGGCCCATTGCCAGTGTCGGCAGCGCCATCAGCAATATACTGAGGCTGAACATTCTCTTACGTCCGCTCTTATCACCGAAGTGGGCCATGATGATGCCCCCAAGCGGGCGAGCCAGATAGCCAGCAGCGAAAATACCGAACGTCTGTACCTGCCGCAGCCATTCAGGAATATCCGACGGGAAGAAGAGATCGCCAATCAAGGCAGCAAAGAAGACGAAAATAATAAAATCATAAAACTCTAACGCGCCCCCCAGTGCAGCCAGAGACAGCGTTTTATAGTCCTGCCGATTCAACCGGCGAGGATCGGCGTATTGATCCTGAGTCATAAGATACCGTGTATTGCCAGAGTGAAAAAATCCACCACAGTGTGTAAAGTAGAAATTACTATAGCGGCAAAATTTTTATACACCAGCAAAGCTGAATCTTATGTTTCAAATCGCCTAACTTCAGTCTTTTATTTCGCGCACGGCATTTTTAGGGCGAAAAGCTGCTACCACATCCGCATTGGTTTCGATGTAAGGGCCTTCCAGCAGTTGGATACAATACGGTACGCTGGCAAAAATACCGGCCACAACCACCTTGCCATCGGCGTCTTTTAAACCTTCCAGCGTTTCCTTAATCGACCTGGGCTGCCCTGGCAGGTTGAGGATCAGCGCCTGTTTGCGTAGCACGCCCACCTGACGAGAGAGAATCGCGGTAGGAACGAAGTGCAGGCTGATCTGCCGCATTTGCTCGCCAAACCCCGGCATTTCTCTATCGGCAACAGCCAGCGTGGCGTCCGGCGTGACATCACGACGTGCTGGCCCCGTGCCTCCGGTTGTCAGCACCAGATGACAACCTCGCTCATCAACCAGTTCACACAGCGTTTGTTCAATCATCGGCTGTTCATCAGGCACCAGTCGCGTTTCCACTTCAAACGGCGTGGTCAGGGTACTACAGAGCCAGGATTCCAATTCTGGGATGCCTTTATCCTGATAAATCCCGTTGGAAGCGCGGTCAGATACAGAGAGCAAACCAATACGCAATACGTTCATAAGCACCTCAGTCTAAATAAAACACCTATTTTATCAGGATATTGAACGCTTTTAGCAAACAATTAGCGCTTATTAGGAAACTCACACTACCTCCGCTTTCACACAACACCCGTTATTTCACACCAAGTACAATGCAGTATTTGATAATAATTATTAAATATTGTCTCAAAAAAGAGCGGAGAATGACTTAAATTAATAATACCGTCTCACAATTAAAATTTAAGAATAACAGGAGCATAAAAAAGATCGCTTACTCATTAAGGGCGGATGACATAAGCCGATTGATTAAAGGGAAAAGAATGGCGTCCACCAAGGCAGAACCTCTCGTTAAAGCGAATAATATGATAAAATTAGAGCACTTCTTTTCGTATCACAATAAGTAAAAAAGCCCTATCAAGGAAGTCGTCATGAACGATATTAATTATAAGATATTAAAGCTATTTTCACACCCTACCTCGGCTTTCTTCCTGTTTGGATTTATTTCCTTTTTTATCATTATCTTTCTTACTCATGAGGCGAATAAAAATTCGTGGAAAGTCGAGCGACAAAATCTCGACATCACGATAAAGACCTATGAGCTCTATAATGCCGGTGGAGGGGTGACTGAGAACGATATCACCCGAAAAACGGGCTCTTACGTCTCCGCACGAATGAGAACATGGGTATTTAATACGCGTGATGTGCGCAGCGAATGTATCAATCGTTTATCGTCATCCGATCTGACATTTAATGATATGGCGATTATCCGTATTTGCCAGAATAAACTGCCATCAATTGGTGAATATGCAGGGAAAGGCACCCTTACCATCATATTTCCGGTGTTATCGCCCACGGATGAATTATTGGGTATTCGAATTAGAACCACGTCAGAAACCCCTTCCCCCTCGTTTCTTTATACGTTAACGTCTCTTGGATCTGCGACGATTATCCTCAGCGTTGTGCTGCTTTCTGCAATTTTAGGCAGCCTGCTATCACTTCTCGCCAAAAAATACCTGATAGAATTACCCATCATTGCCCGATATGACGATCTCACTGGTTATTTACGGCGAGATGCATTCTTTCTGGCCGCCAACAAAGCCCTTAGCATTGCCAATCTGACCAAGCGCCCTGTCAGCGTCATGCTGATCGACATCGACTACTTTAAGCACGTGAATGATAGCTTTGGTCACGGTGTCGGGGACGAGGCGCTGAAGTTTGTTGCCGACACGTTCAAAAAATCATTTCGCCGCGAAGATATTTTTGGCCGTATTGGCGGCGATGAATTTGCAATTGTGTTGCCGAATACCGGATTAGACGATGCGTATACCATCGTGGATAAAGCGAGAGCGCGCGTTAGCGACACGCCTTGTGAAACCGCCGCAGGGAAAATCAGGCTGACGGTCAGTATTGGGCTGGTTGAATACCATATCACTGGAGAAGACCTCAGCGAGGTGATGAAACGGGCCGATGATAATCTTTATATCGCGAAGAAAACCCGTAACGCGACGGCAAAATAGACGTTCCCCTTCCAAAATGCCAGCTCACAGACAAAAAAATAGCCGGGAATCCCGGCTATTTTTATCAGCAGAATGCTTACAGTAAATCAGCAATCATCTTTTCCAGTTTTTCCTGGTCGATAGCAAATTTACGGATCCCATCGGCCAGTTTATCAATCGCCATTGGGTCTTGATTGTGCTGCCAGTAGAATTCCGCTTCCGTCATTTTCGCCGGACGAACTTTCACTTCACCAGCATAAGACAGCTTGCGAACCACTTCGCCCTCGCTTTCTGACAGTTCTTTCAACAGCGCAGGGGCGATCGTCAGGCGATCACATCCGGCCAGTTCCAGAATCTCACCCACGTTACGGAAGCTCGCGCCCATCACGACGGTTTCATAGCCGTGCTCTTTGTAGTAGTCATAGATTTCGCTAACGGAAACCACGCCCGGATCTTCGTGCGGCGCGAATTCTTTCTTATCGCCATTGGCTTTGTACCAGTCAAGAATACGGCCAACGAACGGTGAAATCAGGAACACGCCCGCTTCAGCACAGGCACGTGCCTGCGCAAAGGAGAACAGCAGCGTCAGGTTACAGTTGATGCCTTCTTTTTCCAGTTGCTCCGCCGCGCGGATGCCCTGCCAGGTTGAGGCCAGTTTAATCAGGATACGCTCGTTGCTGATGCCTGCATCGTTGTACAGTTTGATCAGGTGTTTTGCCTTCGCCACGCTCGCTTCGGTGTCATAAGACAAACGTGCATCCACTTCCGTGGAGATGCGGCCGGGGATCAATTTTAAAATTTCGAGACCAATATTAACCGCCAGTTTATCCGTAGCATCGACGACCTGCTGTTTGCGATCGCTGCTCTGCTCGCGCGCCCAGGCAATCGCCTCGTCGATCAGCTTGCGGTATTCAGGAATTTGCGCCGCGTTCAGAATCAGTGAAGGGTTGGTGGTCGCATCTTGCGGTTGGTACAGTTTCATTGCCGCAATATCGCCGGTATCAGCTACAACCGTGGTCAATTGGCGTAGGGAAGTCAGTTTATCCGTCATGTTGGCATGTCTCGTTGTTTATACGTGGTGCTCGTGAATGAAAATAGCTCGTATATGAATCGACTTATTATCTAATCGGGTGGCCGTCTGTTTTGCGCCGAAATCTGATAATAACACGCGCGTTTTCCCACGCAAGCCAGCCTTTTCCCACGCCCTCTGCAACGGGGGGCACACTGCCGTTCCCCCTTTCCAAAGACGCTCGAACGTAAAAGACAAGGCGTATTGTAGCTATCGCCGTTTTCTTACGGCGTTCTTGCTATAGTAGGACTATCTCAAATCAGACCGACAGGACATGGCGCATGCTTATTACTATTTCACCCGCAAAAACACTCGACTACACCAGTCCTTTGGCAACGACGCGTTATACCCAGCCGGAACTTCTGGACCAGTCCAGTCAGTTGATTGATGTGTGTAAAAAATTGACGCCTGCACAGATCGCTTCTCTGATGAGTATCAGCGATAAGCTGGCCGATCTTAACGTAGGTCGCTTTAGCGAGTGGCATCCGGATTTCACGCCTGAGAACGCGCGTCAGGCGCTGCTGGCATTTAAGGGAGACGTCTATACCGGATTAGCCGCAGAAGATTTCAGTGAGGATGACTTCGATTTCGCCCAGCAGCATCTGCGTATGCTATCAGGCCTGTATGGCGTGTTGCGTCCGCTGGATTTGATGCAGCCGTATCGGCTGGAAATGGGCACTAAACTGGAAAATAAAGTCGGTAACGATCTCTACAGTTTCTGGGGCGATACCATTACGGAAAAACTGAACCAGGCGCTGTGCGATCAAGGGGATGACGTGCTGATTAATCTGGCGTCAGATGAATATTTCAAAGCCGTCAAACCGAAAAAACTCAATGCCCGCCTGATCAAGCCCGTCTTTTTGGATGAGAAAAACGGTAAATTCAAGGTGATCAGTTTCTACGCCAAGAAAGCGCGCGGCCTGATGAGCCGTTTCATTATTCAAAATCGCCTGACGCAGCCGGAGCAGTTGAAAACGTTTAATCTGGAGGGTTACTTCTTCGAGGCAGCAGACTCTTCGACGGATGAACTGGTATTCAAACGCCACGAGCAGTAAGTACGAGTACGATTGGTAGGTAACAAAGAGAAAGGCGGCGAAAACGCCGCCTTTTCAGCAACCTTATTCCGGCAGCGACATCAGGAACTCACGCAACTTCGCGAAATCATCCGGGAAGTTGTGCGACAGCAGATCCAGATCGGCACGCTCAGCCAGCGCTTCCGGCAGATCCAGTTCTTTGCCCAGAATGTCTTCTACGCTTTCCTTGAATTTCGCCGGATGTGCCGTCCCCAGGAACAGGCCGAACTCACCCGCTTGCAGCTGATCGCGCAGCAGACGATAAGCAATCGCCGCATGCGGCTCAGAGACATAGCCTAACGCATCCAGTTCATGCATGGTTTCTTTTGTGGTCTCATCGCTCAGCGCGCCAAAGCCCAGCGTTTTCAACTGCCAGTTTTTACGGCGGAACAGCTCTTCCACGCGCGGCCAGTTGTTCGGCTGACTCACATCCATCGCGTTGGATAACGTTGCCACCGTTTTATTCGGCTCCCAGTTTCCGCTGCTCAGGAAACGCGGCACCGTGTCATTGGCGTTGGTCGCAGCAATAAAGCGCTTAATCGGCAGCCCTAGCGATTTTGCCAGCAGGCCAGCCGTCAGATCGCCGAAGTTACCGCTCGGTACGGAAACCACCAGTTGGTTACGCGCTTCCTGTGGCAATTGTGCAACCGCTTCAAAGTAGTAGCAAATTTGCGCCAGCAGACGGCTGATATTGATGGAGTTTGCCGAGTTCAGGCCAATCGCCTTTTTCAGTTCTTCATCATCAAACGCTTTTTTCACCAATGCCTGGCAGGCATCGAAATCACTGTCGACCGCGATGGTGTGAATATTGCCGCCCAGCGTACAGAACAGCTTTTCCTGCAACGGACTGATTTTGCCCTGCGGATATAAAATCACCACACGGACATTTTCCAGACCATAGAAAGCGTGCGCCACAGCAGCACCAGTGTCGCCAGAGGTCGCAGTCAGAATGGTAATTTTCTCGTCGCCAGACACTTCCGTCAGCATTTGCGCCATAAAGCGGCCGCCGAAGTCTTTAAAGGCCAGCGTCGGGCCGTGGAACAGTTCCAGCGCGGCGATATCTTCCGCTACCGGCGCAACGGGTGCAGGGAACGCAAACGCCGCTTTTACGCGCGCGAACACGATTTCAGCCGCGATCTCATCGCCGATATACGCAGACAGAATACGGCTGCTGCGGGTAACGAAATCCAGATCCAGCAGCGTATCGATTTCGGTACGCTCAAATTCCGGCAGATCCAGCGGGAAGAACAGCCCTTGCTGGCTACCCAGTCCTTGCTTGATAGCCTGAGCAAAACTGACCTGCTCATTATGATCTTTAAGGTTGTACAGTTTCATGTATTATCCCAGTTGTCGTGCGCCAGTCGTATCAAGACGGCAAATATGAACAAAACCTTCATCGTTCTGCAAATAGTTATCTCGCAGCCAGTCGGCCAGACGCTGCGCGCTCGCCATGTCATTGCAGACGGAGAATAACGTCGGGCCAGAGCCGGAAATACCGCAGGCCAGCGCCCCGATATCTTCCGCAGCCTGGCGAGCGGCGGCAAAACCGGGCAGCAGTTTCGTACGATAAGGTTCCGCGATGACATCCTTCATCAGTTTCGCCGCCAGCGCGGCCTGTCCGGTATGGCAAGCGTGAATAAAACCAGCCAGATAGCGGCCATGACTAATGCAGTCCTGACGACGGTATTGCGCAGGCAGAATCGCACGCGCTTCGGCAGTAGAGACTTTAATCCCTGGATACGCCATGACCCACAGCCAGTCATCGAATGATGGCACCGGCTGGCTGATAATGCCGTTCTCTTCCAACATCAGTTGGACGCCGCCGAGGAAGCACGGGGCAACGTTATCGTAGTGAACGCTGCCGGAAATACGCCCCTCCAGCTCGCCCATCAGCGTGAGCAGGCGGGTATCATCCAGCGGTTTGCCGCAAAATTCGTTCATCGCCATCAGCCCGGCAACAACAGAACAGGCGCTGGAACCTAGCCCTGAGCCAATCGGCATATTCTTTTCGAGCGTCATCGCCACCGGCACGGTTTTACCAATTTCCTGACAGAAAAGCTCCCAACATTGATACACAATGTTTTCTTTCGGGTTGTCCGGTAGCTTGCTGACAAAACGCCCTTCATTACACAGGCTGAACAGATCGGCGGCCTCGACAGAGACGCAATCTCCCAGCAATGAACCGTCTACCGGCGAAACGGCCGCACCCAGAACATCAAACCCAACGCTGACGTTACCGATTGATGCAGGTGCATACACCTTAACCATAATTATGCTCCCAACTTCCATGACAAGGTGCGCAGCAGATCTGCGAACACACCAGCAGCGGTAACATCGTTACCCGCGCCATAACCACGCAACACGAGCGGCAGTGGCTGATAATAACGGCTGTAGAATGCCAGCGCATTCTCGCCATCTTTGACTTTAAACAGCGGATCGTTGCCGCCAACGGCGCTGATCTTGACCTTGCAGCGACCGTCTTCAATCACGCCGACATAGCGCAACACTTTACCTTCATCACGCGCTTGTGCAATACGGCTGGCAAACGCATCGTCTACCGCTGGCAGGCGTTGCATAAAGCTCGCGACATCGCCGGAGGCATCGAAGCTGGCAGGCAGAACGGATTCCACGTCAATATCACCCAACTCCAGCTGATAACCCGCTTCACGCGCCAGAATCAGCAGCTTACGCGCCACATCCATACCAGACAGATCGTCGCGCGGATCGGGTTCGGTATACCCTTTATCTTTCGCCTGCGTGGTCGCTTCCGACAGCGACATACCTTCATCGAGTTTACCGAAAATAAAGGACAGCGAGCCAGAGAGAATACCGGTAAAGCGAATCAGTTCATCACCTGCATTCAGCAGGTTTTGCAGGTTCTCAATCACCGGCAGGCCTGCACCGACGTTCGTGTCATACAGGAAACGACGGCGAGATTTCGCCGCAGCGCTGCGCAGTTGGTGATAATAATTCATCGATCCCGTGTTGGCTTTCTTGTTTGGCGTCACCACATGGAAGCCGTCTGCCAGAAAATCCACATACTGATCGGCCACGGCCTGATTCGACGTACAATCGACAATCACCGGGTTCAGCAGGTGGTATTCTTTCACCAGACGAATCAGACGGCCCAGATTGAACGGCTCGCGGGCTTTCGCCAATTCTTCGCGCCAGTTGTCCATCGAAATGCCGTTAATGTTGGTCAGCATGGCTTTAGAGTTAGCGATCCCACACACACGCAGGTCGATATGCTTGTCTTTCAGCCACGGCTGTTGACGGTGGATCTGCTCCAGCAGAGCGCCACCCACGCCACCGACGCCGATAACAAACACGTCAATCACCTGATCGGTGTTAAACAGCATCTGGTGAGCAGCGCGCACACCGGTGGTCGCCACATCGTTGTTCACCACGACGGAAATAGAACGCTCAGACGAGCCCTGCGCGATAGCCACGATATTGATATTGGCCGTCGCCAGTGCAGAGAACAGGCGCGCAGACAAACCGCGCAGCGTGCGCATACCGTCACCCACAACAGAGAGGATCGCCAGACGTTCCATCACATCCAGCGGTTCCAGTACGCCTTCTTTCAATTCCAGATAGAATTCGTCTTCCAGCGTTTTTCTGGCACGCGCCAGCTCGTTTTGTGATACGCAGAAGCTGATGCTGTACTCAGATGACGACTGCGTGATCAGCACCACCGAGATACCCGCACGCGACATCGCCGCAAATACGCGTGCCGCCATACCGACCATACCTTTCATGCCAGGACCGGAGACGTTGATCATCGCCATGTTGTTCAGATTGGTGATGCCTTTCACCGGATACTGCGTATCGGTGCTATCCATGCCGATGAGCGTGCCGGGAGCCTGAGGATTTTCGGTGTTTTTGATGAGGCAGGGAATTTGGAATTGGGCGATAGGAGCGATGGTGCGAGGGTGGAGGACTTTGGCGCCGAAATAGGACAGTTCCATCGCCTCTTGATAGGACATCGATTTCAATAATCGGGCGTCCGGCACCTGACGCGGATCGCAGGTATAAACGCCGTCCACATCGGTCCAGATCTCACAACAGTCCGCACGCAAACACGCAGCCAGCACCGCGGCAGAATAGTCTGAACCGTTGCGGCCCAGCACCACCAGTTCGCCTTTGTCGTTACCGGCCGTAAAGCCCGCCATCAGGATGACATGATCTTTCGGAATGGCGCTTTCCGCGATACGGCGAGTCGATTCCGTGATATCTACAGTGGATTCCAGGTAGTGTCCCTGCGCCAGCAGTTTCTCGACCGGATTGATAACGGAGACCCCATAGCCACGTCCCTGAAAGACCGCCTCCATGATGGCAATGGACAGTTTTTCCCCCCGGCAGATAATCGCGGCGTTGACGCTGTCAGGGCACTGCCCCAGCAGCGCGATGCCATGCAGAACGTGTTTCAACTGTGCAAACTCCTGATCCACGAATGCCTTCAGGCGAGCATGATCAAAACCGGGTTGAGACGCGGCAAGGCCTTGCAGAAGCGAAGAAAAGATCGTTTCAGCATCATTCAAATGAGGCAGGATATCTTGTCCGGCGACGGTTTTTTCAATCATGGCAACCAGATGGTTGGTAATTTTCGCCGGAGCGGACAATACGGTAGCCACCTGTCCCTGGCGCGCGTTGTTTTCGATAATATCGGCAACGCGCGCAAAACGCTCCGCATTTGCTACTGAAGTCCCGCCAAATTTCAACACTCGCATTTTTATCTTTTCTCCTGAATTTCTGCCAACCAAACGCCGGACGCGTTTTTGTATGCCGCTTGCAGGCGGCGCTGAAGGATAACCTGCCGTAAAAAAAAAGCCCGCACTATTCGGTGCGGGCTTTTTCTGGAGTCTTTATATGCGTCAGCCCGCACCGTTACTGGTTGTATCGGTGATGGTAATAATCGTGGTGATCAGGCTGATAGTGCGCATGCTAAAATCAAATCTCATTGGAAGTAGAGTTATCTGCCCTATTAGTTAGGCCAATCGCCCTTTGAAGTCAATGGATTTCTTTTTTTTCTTCTCGCCGAGCGAAAAATGTTTACCGCTAAACCCACTGCCGAAACGGGAATACGCCGGACGAACCATTGCCAAAAGTCACGTTTCAAGATGTTTGACTGCCAAAAAAGCCATCCTTGCGATCTTATTTCAGCAATCTTTTTTCAATATCGTGTAGCAGCCGATGGAGCATTGCCGTATCGCGCTGCTCTAAACGTCCCAGCCGCTGATGCAGCCAGTCTCGCATTTTTTCATCATCCTCAACCGCCAAATTCACCAGTAGCCGATCCAAACGATCGTGTAACGCCGACAATTGCCCCACCGCCGCTGGCTGTGCTCTTTCCGGTTTGACCTCCATCAACTCAGCCAGTTGGTAACAGTATACCATCACCGCCTGACCAAGATTCAGCGAGGGATAATCTGCTTTCATCGGCACACCGGTCAATACATCCGCCAGTTCGAGTTCTTCATTCGTCAGCCCCACATCTTCCCGACCAAACACCAGCGCCGCAGAAACCATCCATCGTACCTTCTCCTGCAATACGCCAGTCAGTTCAGTTGGCGTGCAGTAATAGCGATACTTAGCCCGGCTGCGCGCGGTGGTCATGACCGTAAAGTCAACATCCGCCAGCGCTTCCGCCAGCGTGGCAAACACCTGTACGTTATCCAGAATATCCCCCGAACCGTGCGCCACCCAACGCGCTGCCGGTTCTTGATGTACAGTGCTACCGACAATACGCAGGCTGCTGAATCCCATCGTTTTCATCGCACGGGCTGCCGCCCCTACATTTTCTGCCCTAGCGGGCTCAACCAAAATAATATGAAACTGCATAAACTCCTCAGTATGGATTACGTGCGTTCTGCCACTGTCTCCGCCAGCCGTCACAATAGAACAACTGCGTTATCGATAGCGATTCACTGATAACGATGGATTATAGGTACTAATCGTTGATAACCGCCGTGTGTTGATCATTCCCGTGGAAAATTAACAATAAACCAACAAAAATTCCGGTATCAACTCAGCCTTTGGTAGGAAGCAGCGGGAGTCCCAAAAATGGGCAGGAAGAGAAAATCCTGAGAAAAAACAAGGTAAATTATTTTATTTCAATAAGTTATTGAAACATTACCGCATGTGTAGCACCAATGATGATTATTAGCATTTACTATGCTAAATCGTTCATAAAAAGTGCTAAATTGTGACGTAAGCTAGCAATCCTGTAAGTGTTTATCACAAAATAGTTAACGTGCTAAAATGAAACTTGATATATGTCAACAGAACCGTAGATTTATCAGCAGGCAAAAACCGTGCTTACTGTTATGTTGCTGTTAATAAGGTTAAACTGTGCGCCACTTTGAGCGCAGTTAAATTAGCGCCACGCTCATCCGCTAGCAGTACCTCTAAGCGGGTAGAGAATGAACACCAGTAACGCATTTACGTACTTGAGTCTGATGTTGAGCGAGAGCGTAGTTTACCTCAATAAGCTCCAGGGAAATACCCGGAATAACTGGCGTTGTAGCCAGCGGGCCAGCAGGGTATGACTGCGACTTCTGTACTTCCGATTTCTATAATTTAAGTTGGCAATTTTAGGTAGCAAACATGCAGACGCCGCACATTCTTATTGTTGAAGACGAGCTAGTAACTCGTAATACCCTCAAAAGCATTTTTGAGGCGGAAGGATACGTTGTTCACGAAGCCACTGATGGCGCAGAAATGCACCACATTTTGTCCGAAAATGACATCAATCTGGTGATTATGGACATCAATCTGCCAGGAAAGAACGGCCTGTTGCTGGCACGTGAACTGCGCGAACAAGCCACCGTTGCCTTGATGTTCCTCACTGGCCGCGACAATGAAGTCGATAAGATCCTCGGCCTGGAAATCGGTGCAGATGACTACATCACCAAACCGTTCAACCCACGTGAATTGACGATCCGCGCGCGTAACCTGCTGTCGCGTACCATGAATCTGGGCAGCGGCACCGAAGAGCGCCGTTTGGTAGAAAGCTACCGCTTCAACGGCTGGGAACTGGACATCAATAGCCGTTCTCTGATTAGCCCGGCTGGCGAGCAATACAAACTGCCGCGCAGTGAATTCCGCGCCATGCTGCACTTCTGCGAAAACCCGGGCAAGATTCAGTCTCGCGCGGAACTGCTGAAGAAAATGACGGGCCGTGAGCTTAAGCCGCACGACCGTACCGTTGACGTCACCATCCGTCGTATCCGCAAGCACTTTGAATCAACAGCAGATACACCGGAAATCATCGCGACGATCCACGGCGAAGGTTACCGTTTCTGCGGCGATCTGGAAAATTAATCCCCTTCAGCCGGAACAGACATCTGTTCCGGCTGTTTTCCCTTCTTACCGCATTACCGCACGTCATTCACTCTTTCCCCACGGCATAACCGGCACCGCGCTTAACGCATTTTTCGGCGAACCATCAACCAAGCGATCGGAGTAAGCAAGATAGATCAGCGCATTGCGCTTTTGATCGTAAAATCGAACAACCTGTAATTTCTTGAAAACCAGCGAGGTTCTTTTCTGGAAAACCACCGATCCGCGGTCACCGCCGTTTTTGATTTTATCGGACAGCGTAATTGGCCCAACCTGCTGACAGGAAATAGCCGCGTCCGACGTGTCTTCCGCCAACCCTAGCCCGCCCTTGATTCCGCCTGTTTTGGCTCGGCTAATGTAACAGGTCACGTTTGAGACATCTGGGTCGTCAAACGCTTCCACCACAATCTTATGATCCGGCCCCAGTAGTTTAAAGGCGGTATCGACAGACCCGACTTCTTCCGCACTGACGACGCCAGCAGTGGATAACAATAGCAGCCCCACTCCCATGATGTGTTTTATGTTCATATTTCAGGCCCTATGACAATTCATGACAAACGATTAATAACCACAATCAAAAAGAGGATGTGCAAAATAAACCACTATCGCAATTCTCCTTATCCAAATTACCTGCGGAATATTTTAAAAAATCTTCGGCAGTACCAAAGTGAAAATATTGCTATGATGCAGGATCTCAATACGCTCGCGCCCAATGTATTTGATGAGGAAGATTATGGATCAAGCCAGTATCATACGTGACTTGCTTAACTGGCTGGAAAGCCATCTCGACCAACCGCTATCACTGGATAATGTGGCGGCGAAAGCGGGTTATTCCAAGTGGCATCTGCAAAGAATGTTCAAAGACGTGACAGGCCATGCCATTGGTTCATATATTCGAGCGCGGAGATTGACCAAAGCGGCGGTTGCACTTTGCCTGACCAGTCGCCCTATCCTTGATATTGCCTTGCAATACCGTTTTGATTCACAACAAACTTTTACCCGCGCGTTCAAAAAGCAGTTTACCCAAACGCCAGCATCTTACCGTCGTTCCGATAATTGGAATACTTTCGGCATTCGTCCGCCGATCCGACTCGGAGAATTTACCCTGCCACAGCCGCAGTTTATCACCCTGCCAGAAACGCAACTGCTTGGGCTAACGCAAACCTATAACTGCCCTCTGGAGCAGATTTGTAACTTCCGTACGGAAATTCGCGTCCACTATTGGCGTCAGTTTTTGGGAGAAACGCGCTGCGCTCCCCCCGTGCTTTACGGGCTGCATCATTCACGGCCGAGCAAAGAGAAAGACGACGAGCACGAAGTGCTCTACACCACCGCACTGGAGCCACAGTATCTGCCGGATGATATCCACACTGGCGAGCCTATTACGTTACCGGGCGGCGACTACGCGATGTTTGTTTTTGAAGGCCCGAAAGACGAGCTACAGGATTTTATTATCACCCTGTATGACACCTGTCTACCAACCTTCCAGCTCACGCGTCGCAAAGGGTTTGATGCCGAGCGTTTTCATCCCAATCGCGATGCAGATGGGGAAATACCCGCCATCATCCGCTGCGAGTATCTTATCCCCATCCAGCATACAGAGCCGCTCTCAGCGCTGTAACTCATCCAGTGCCGGAATATCCAGATGAGAGATATCTCCGGCCGTTTCCACCACCCATCCCGGTGCCAGCCACGGGCTTTGCTGGTAGTCAATGCGCGACAGGGAACAGTTACGCAAGCGCAGACGCCGCTCAGCCGATGCCGGTAGTCCCAGAACCGTACTCAGCAGGCACCCCAACGCCATCCCGTGACTCACCAGCAGAGGACGACTTCCCGCTGGCAGAGCCAGACAACGCTCCAGAA
This sequence comes from Pectobacterium artocarpous, assembly GCF_046159765.1. Lineage (NCBI taxonomy): Bacteria > Pseudomonadati > Pseudomonadota > Gammaproteobacteria > Enterobacterales > Pectobacteriaceae > Pectobacterium > Pectobacterium artocarpous. The sequence continues at coordinate 66,157 of NZ_JBJXVK010000002.1, read as the reverse complement.
CGCCGTGCATGCGTAATGCGACATCAACCATCGATTCGCCTTCTGGGATACGACCATCGGGCGTGCCATCCACCAGTCTTTTACGCCACCCTTCTTCCGCGGCGGTCAGCGAATCCAGATCGCGCGCTTCCAACACGCCCATGTTCAATTCACGTAACCCAGGCTCCAGGATTATCTGGCAATTGCCACAGGATTTAGCGATGATTTCTGTCGTCTGACGCGTTCTTCCGAGATCGCTGGTAAAAATATGCGTAATCCCTAACGTCCTGATTCGTCCAGCAACTTGCTGCGCCTGTTGCTCACCTCTTGGCGTCAGCGCACTGTCCGATTGACCTTGAATACGTCGAGCCACATTCCATTCTGTTTCGCCGTGGCGAACAAGATATACCTGTAACATGGTTATTTTCCGTTATACTGCGTCAAATTAACTAAAGGTACGAAACTGTTATGTATCACGTTGTTGCTGCCACTACCAACCCGGCAAAGATTAAGGCTATTACTCTGGCATTCACCGATGTCTTTGGTGCAGAAAACTGCCGCATCGAAGGTGTTGACGTCGATAGCGGCGTCCCGCATCAACCACTTGGCTCTCTCGAAACCCGTACTGGTGCCAGAAACCGCGTTATGATGGCACGCCAAGTGCGGCCGGAAGCCGATTTTTGGGTCGGTGTCGAAGCGGGCATTGAAGAAAGTATGACTTTCGCCTGGATGGTGATCGAAAACACCCATCTGCGTGGCGAATCACGCTCTGCAAGCCTGGTTCTTCCAGAAAGTATATTACATGGTATCCGTGAAGGGCGGGAATTAGGTGATGAAATGGAGCGTTTGACGGGCGTTCAGAATATTAAACATAAAGGTGGTGCCATCGGCGTCTTCACCGATGGCAAACTGTCACGTACCAGCGTATATCATCAGGCGTTGCTGCTGGCACTGGTGCCGTTCCATAACCCGATCTATCAGATTCCTGTTCACGTCGCAAAACCGTAACGGTTACGCGCCGTCATCCGACGGTTTATCTACTGACAGCAACTGCGCTTCCAGCCAACTTTTTAACGCGGGGGGCGCAACTTTCAGGCTATTTGAACCGCGCGTGATTGTCGCAATTCCTGCACCTAACTCGCTTTTCAGCTCACGTTGACTCATTTCACCCCGCATCAGTTCCTGCACAATTCTCACTCGCGTTCCCAGCGCCGTACGCTCGTCCGGCGTCAATAGCAGTTGAAGCAGCGGCAATTGCAGATCCTCCGCCATAGACTGCTGCAATAGTGCGACAAAGCGCAACCAGTGCGCATTGTCTTGTTCAGAAAGTGCCGGGTCGATAAGCGATAAGGGAGTCATAACGGGCTACCATACTATTCAACTAGTACGGCAGCATAACACAATTTCAGGCAGCAATCGCTACGCTGCGTCTCAATAACGCCGCTGCCATTCTGCATCCGTCAGCACATTGGCTGGCTGATGAAGGAAATAGCGATAGAAGACGTCATAAGCCAGCACATTTTTCACGTATCCCCGCGTTTCCGAGAACGGAATGCTTTCGATAAACGCAACGGGATCAATGCGCCCCGCGCTGTTTCTCAGCCAGGTATTCACACGCGATGGCCCGGCATTATAAGCCGCAGAAGATAGGATCCGGTTGCGGCCAAATGTCTGGTATACGTACTCCAGATAGCTCGTTCCCAGCAGTATGTTAGTCTCAGGATCGAACAGCTGACTGCTGTTCGTGTAGAACGTGATATTGCTCATTTTGGCGGTATGCTGTGCCGTCGCGGGCATCAACTGCATCAACCCCGATGCGCCAACCGGAGAACGCGCTTTCGGATTCCAGGCACTTTCCTGACGAGCAATCGCCATTGCATAGCTCTGGCTGATTCCTTTCCCCTGCGTTTCACGGCGGAATTCGTCATTCCAGGCCAGCGGGAAACGCTCTTCCAGATGATCCCACAGCTTCGCAACAATCGTCGCCTGCACGCTCAAATCCGGCCAGCGTTGCTCAAACGCATAGCGAGCCAACGCCTCCTGCTGCGGCTTAGTGCGATTCGCCACCAGTCCCACCCATTCACTACGCGCCAAATTATCCATCTGCCAGAACCTTAATTCCCGCACGCGGGCGACTTCCGGTAGCTGGGATAAAGAAGGATCCGGCTTCACCGCCGTCATGATCGTAATCGGATAACGCTCGTTGAGCTTCTGCGCAGCCGCCATAGGATAGAACCCGCGTTCCTGCATCAGACTGCGTAATAACGTCTCGCCTTCCTGACGTTTACCCTGATCCAACAGCACTACCGCACGCCAGTAGCGCCATTCGTCTTTCTGTAACGCCTCCGTCGGCAAGCGCGCCATCCAGCTTATCAGCCCCTGACGATCGCCGGTGCCCAACGCCATGCGTACACGGCGCTCCAGCAAGGTGGTCGACGTACTTTTACGCACCACGCTATCCCGCCACTGCGCCTGCTCTGGTGTGGCATCGTTGCCCATTAACCGCCAGGCAATGGTTTCCTCCATCTCCTGACGCTCTGCGGCACTCATTTTCTGTAGACGGACAATGATCGGCAGCATCGAACGGGCATTATCGGCATCCTGACGCGCCGCGCGCGTGAAGGCCGACAGCGTGACTTGCCGGGTGAAATCCGTTGGCCCAACGGTACGGGCGAAACGCTCCAGCGAATTCGGATCGTTCTGGAGCTTCAGTAGCGCATCGCCCATCGTTTTATAATCACCGGGTAACTGCTTGATGAGATAGCTCACCAAACTGCTGCTGCCCTCATCCATCGCCAGACGCGTGCGCTCCAGCGTCGTCAGCGGCGTCTGCTCACCGGCCTGCTGCCAGACGGAGAAGAGTTTATCGCACACGGCAGGGAGCGAGCGCCCGGTCAGCCAGATATCACGCGTGGCTTCCCACACGCCCTGACGCTGACCGGTTGCCCACTGGGCATAATAAAAGTTACAGCGGGCGCTGACCGGTTTCGGCGGCTGCGGGCTAAATGCCAGCAGCCCGATCCAGTCCTGACGACGCGCCAGTTCATTCACAAAGCTGGTATTGAGATTACGGATGGACGGCAGCGTCGGGTGCGTTGCCATAAACTGCCTCACCTGCGTCGCGCTGACCTGACTCAGATCCTGCGTGAGCGAGCGGTATTCAAGATAAGGATAAAGCGGGTAACTGCGCAGCGTCGGCATCAGTTGCGCTACCGTGTCCATCTGGTTGCTGTCCCATGCTTGCTTAACCTGCTGATAGCGCTGGCGCTGTTCGTCCAGAGAATCCGCCAACACATGGCCGGAAGCCCCAGCCAAACATATCGCCGCAACGGCGTACCACCAATGATCCGCTTTCATCACCTGCATTAACCTCATCCGTTATCGAACTTGCTATCGGCATCCTTCATCGTATCGATACCCCTATCCTATACCCCAAATAATTCGAATTGCGTGACAAAACGTTAGCGTTTTGAACAACGCTCTGCGTTGGCCCTTTAGGGCAAGGCCCATTTATGGCCTTGTAACGCGGCAACCGCATGACAAATCGGTTTTAACCGATTTGAACAGCGCCAGCGCTGGCCCGAAGGGTGAGCTTCATTTATGCATTTATGAGGCTCATTAATCCCAGCTTACTCAGGTAAGTGACTGGGGTGAGAAGGCAGCCAACGCACAAGCAACGTGAAGTATGACGGATATATCGGGCAGATCCAGTGTGGCACATCATGCCAGACAACGATACGTCGATCCGCAAACCGATTCTGAAATTCATCAGGCGGGCTGACCTCTCAGATCGGCCATGGCAAATCGCCGGATAGCTGGGATCGCGGACTGAAACCCGCTACACTTCATACTCAAAGTAATGCACTTAGAATAATCGATCCGCTGCCAGGGTATTGCCTTAGCAGCGATTTAGTATTAAGTAGCATCGTGCTACACATGGTCACCCGCTTATGGTGACAAATCATAGAGATAAGAGAGAGGCGAAGTCGCAACGTGGCTCAATATGTTTATACCATGCATCGCGTCGGTAAGGTCGTACCGCCGAAGCGTCACATTCTGAAAAACATCTCCCTCAGTTTTTTCCCCGGTGCCAAGATCGGCGTGCTGGGTCTGAACGGAGCCGGTAAATCAACGCTGTTGCGTATTATGGCTGGCATTGATACGGACATCGAGGGCGAAGCTCGCCCGCAACCTGGAATCAAAATCGGCTATTTGCCGCAGGAACCGCAGTTAAACACGGAGCACACCGTACGTGAATCCGTAGAAGAAGCGGTGTCTGAAGTCGTGACCGCGCTGAAGCGTCTTGATGAAGTCTATGCGTTGTATGCCGACCCGGATGCGGATTTCGATAAACTGGCTGCCGAGCAAGGCAAGCTGGAAGAAATCATTCAGGCACACGACGGTCACAATCTGAATAACCAACTGGAGCGCGCCGCCGATGCGCTGCGCTTGCCGGAGTGGGATGCGAAAATCGCTAACCTGTCCGGGGGTGAGCGTCGCCGCGTGGCTCTGTGCCGTCTGCTGCTGGAAAAGCCAGACATGCTGCTGCTCGACGAACCAACCAACCACCTGGATGCCGAGTCGGTAGCCTGGCTGGAACGCTTCCTGCACGACTTCGAAGGCACCGTGGTGGCCATTACCCATGACCGTTACTTCCTCGATAACGTCGCGGGCTGGATTCTGGAGCTGGACCGTGGTGAAGGGATTCCGTGGGAAGGCAACTACTCTTCCTGGCTGGAACAAAAAGATCAGCGTTTGGCACAGGAAGCCTCTCAGGAAGCGGCACGCCGTAAATCCATTGAGAAAGAGCTGGAGTGGGTGCGTCAAGGCGCTAAAGGCCGTCAGTCTAAAGGTAAGGCCCGTCTGGCACGCTTTGAAGAGCTGAACAGCACGGAATACCAGAAACGTAACGAAACCAACGAACTGTTTATTCCGCCTGGTGCTCGCCTCGGCGATAAAGTGGTGGAAGTCACCAACCTCAGCAAATCTTATGGCGAACGCCAGCTCATCGACGGCCTTTCTTTCTCCGTACCGAAAGGTGCCATTGTCGGCATCATCGGCCCGAACGGCGCCGGTAAATCGACGCTGTTCCGTATGATGTCCGGTCAGGAGCAGCCAGATAGCGGCACGATTGAGCTGGGCGAAACGGTGAAACTGGCGTCAGTCGACCAGTTCCGTGACGCGATGGACAACAGCAAAACCGTCTGGGAAGAAGTGTCCGGCGGGCAGGACATCATGCGTATCGGCAACACCGAAATGCCAAGCCGCGCCTATGTTGGCCGTTTCAACTTCAAAGGGGTTGATCAGGGCAAACGTGTTGGCGAGCTGTCCGGTGGTGAACGCGGTCGTCTGCATCTGGCGAAGCTGTTGCAGGTAGGCGGCAACGTGCTGTTGCTTGATGAACCGACCAACGACCTGGATATCGAAACCCTGCGCGCGCTGGAAAACGCCCTGCTGGAATTCCCAGGCTGTGCCATGGTGATCTCGCATGACCGTTGGTTCCTCGACCGTATCGCAACGCACATTCTGGATTATCAGGATGAAGGTAAAGTGGAATTCTTCGAAGGTAACTTTACTGAATACGAAGAATACAAGAAGCGTACGCTAGGCGCCGATGCACTGGAACCACACCGCATCAAATACAAAAAGATCGCTAAATAAGCCTCACCAGACGTCATAAACGAATGGCCCGCAATGCGGGCCATTTTTCTTTACCGTACTTCATTTACCGGAATCAGAACGTTTCCCAGTTTTGATTATCGCTGCCTTTGCTACTGGTTCCTGCAAGCGCCATCGCTGGCGCTAAACGCCTGGGAAGAGCTGTTCGAGCACATGAAAATACAGCATGCCGACAGCCAGAAAACGCTGTTGATTATCGGTGGCGCGGGCGGTGTGGGTTCTCTCGAGATTTCTCTGGCAGCATTACGCAGTTCGGTGAACATTATCACTACCGCGTCACAGCCTGACTCAGCAGAGTGGTACCGACAGCGCGGTGCCCATAAGGTTGTCGATTACCGTAATCTGATCGAAGAACTGGCAAAAGAAGGGATTAAACAGGTCGACTACATTTTCTGCCTGAACGACACGGACGGCCACTGGGATACCATCAGCAAACTGATCGCGCCGATGGGGCACATTTGCACCATCGGCAAAAACAAAAACCCGCTCGATCAAGCAGCGCTGAAACTCAAAAGCGCAGCGCTACATTGGGAATTCATGTTTACCCGCAGCATGTTCACCACGCCAGATATCGCCGAACAGGGGAACATTTTGCACGAAGTCGCACAGCGGGTTGATGCATGAAAACTTCAGGTAACCGCCAGTGAAACGCTGCAAGGGTTGACGGTAGACACGCTGAAGCAGGCTCACGATAAGGTGCTGGAAGGGCATATGCGCGGCAAGATCGTTATCGCGCTTTAATAACGCAGCCAGCCCCATTTGGGACTGGCTGTTTATTCACCGATTAGCGTATTCGCCGATTAAAACGAATTAGAACAGCAGACGGGCACGAATGGTGCCTGGAATCGCCTTCATCAGCTGTAGCGCCGTTTGCGCGCCATCCGTTTCTACGTCAATGACCACATAACCAATTTCAGGCGTCGTTTGCAGATATTGCGCGGCAATGTTAATGCCCTGCTCAGCAAAGATCTGGTTAATTTTGGTAATAATGCCAGGACGGTTTTCATGGATGTGCAGCAGGCGGCTGGCGCGTGCGCCATGAACAGGCAGCGACACTTCCGGGAAATTCACCGCAGACAGCGTAGAACCATTGTCTGAATATTTCGCCAGTTTTCCAGCGACTTCATCACCGATATTTTCCTGTGCTTCCTGCGTGGAACCACCGATGTGCGGCGTCAGCAGCACGTTGTCAAACTCACACAGCGGCGACAGGAACGGATCGCTGTTGGTCGCCGGTTCCTGTGGGAACACGTCAATGGCCGCACCGGACAGATGCTTGCTGCTCAGCGCTTCGCATAGTGCAGGAATATCAACCACCGTACCGCGAGCGGCGTTAATCAGGATGGAACCCGGCTTCATCAGCGCCAGCTCTTCCGCCCCCATCATGTTCTGCGTGCTGTCATTTTCCGGTACGTGCAGGCTCACTACGTCGCTCATGTTCAGCAGATCGGACAGGTGGCGCACCTGCTGAGCATTACCCAGTGGCAATTTACTTTCAATATCATAGAAGTAAACGTGCATCCCCAGGCTTTCAGCCAGAATACCCAACTGAGTACCGATATGGCCGTAGCCGATGATCCCCAGTTTTTTGCCGCGCGCTTCAAACGAGCCCACCGCCAGTTTGTGCCAGATACCACGGTGCGCTTTCGCGTTCGCTGCCGGGATACCACGCAACATCAGCAGCATTTCGCCGATCACCATTTCTGCCACGGATCGGGTATTGGAAAACGGGGCGTTAAATACCGGAATACCGCGTTTGGTCGCGGCCGACAGATCAACCTGATTAGTCCCGATACAGAAACACCCTACCGCGATCAGTTTTTCCGCAGCAGAAAAAATCTCTTCTGTCAGTTGGGTACGCGAGCGGATACCCACAAAGTGCGCATCGCGGATGGAGGCCTTCAGCGCCTCAGGTTCCAGCGCGCCTTTATGGAACTCGATGTTGGTGTAACCGGCTGCACGCAGGTTATCCAACGCGCTCTGGTGCACGCCTTCCACTAACAGAAACTTAATCTTGTCTTTTTCCAGTGATACCTTTGCCATTTCCCGACCTTATTTTCAGACTTCAAATGTGACAGAGTACTAAATAGCCTCTGCCAACATAACAAAAATTACGCAGTCAGCAATACAAACGATTGCTTCGCCCGCATCACGCCACAAAGAAGCGTGTCTGATTTATGGCAAAAAATATTGCCAAAGATGTGCATTGCCATATCGGCGATAAACAAAATAAGAAAATGTGATATTAAGTACCGAAAATGAGTCGTTAACTAAATAGAATTTTTTAGCTAAAAAATTTCTGACGTAGACGTCATCCACGCCAGAATCATCACACACTCATTTAACGACGGTTTTTACACCCTCAGCCGTACCGACTAACGCGACATCGGCACCGCGATTGGCGAACAGCCCAACGGTCACCACGCCGGGGATACCATTGATGTGATTCTCTACCGCGACCGCATCCATAATATTCAGGTTGTGCACATCCAGAATGACGTTGCCGTTATCCGTCACGATGCCCTGACGATATACCGGCTGTCCGCCCAGCTTCGCTAATTCACGAGCCACGTAAGACCGCGCCATCGGAATGACTTCAACCGGCAACGGGAATTTGCCCAGCACATCAACCTGCTTGGATGCATCAACGATGCAGACGAACTGGCGCGACAGTGCCGAAATGATTTTTTCGCGAGTTAGCGCCGCGCCACCGCCTTTGATCATCTGCATGTGGCCATTGATCTCATCCGCGCCATCGACGTAGACATCAAGCGAATCCACCTCATTGGCGTCAAAAACGGGGATACCCAGACTTTTCAGCTTTTCTGTTGAGGCATCCGAGCTGGAAACCGCGCCTTTGATTTGATGTTTTATCGAACCCAGCGCATCAATAAAGTGTGCTGCCGTCGATCCGGTCCCAACTCCCACGATGGTGTCTGGGCGAACGTAGTCGAGCGCTGCCCATCCCACTGCTTTTTTCAGTTCATCTTGCGTCATAATCTGCTTCTGGCCTGTAGAATCGATATACGAAAACGTGTGCGTATTATAGAACATGCACGTTGGGTAAAGCGTGTAAATTCACTTCACCACCGATGCATTATTTCATGCGCCTCATTTCACACCTACCCTGCTGAATCGTGATTGCGCATAATAGCCAAAATAAGATTTCTGCATGGCAAATCAGCAAAATGTGGCATAGTGAAAAAAACAGACTCATTCAGAGGATTTTGACTTTCATGAAACGCCCGGACTATCGAACGCTTCAAGCTCTGGATGCCGTCATCCGCGAGCGTGGTTTTGAGCGCGCCGCCCAAAAATTGTGTATCACCCAATCGGCCGTTTCGCAGCGTATCAAACAGTTGGAAAACCTGTTCGGCCAGCCGCTCTTGGTCAGAACCATCCCTCCCCGCCCGACGGAGCAAGGGCAGAAGCTGCTGGCGCTGCTTCATCAGGTTGAGTTGTTGGAAGAGGAGTGGTTAGGAAATGAAACCGACAGCGATATCCCGCTGCTGTTGTCGCTGGCGGTGAACGCCGATAGTCTGGCAACCTGGCTGCTGCCCGCACTACAGCCGGTGCTGGTCGATTCACCGATTCGTCTAAATTTGCAGGTAGAAGACGAAACGCGCACGCAGGAAAGGCTGCGTCGAGGTGAAGTAGTCGGTGCGGTGAGTATTCAGTCCCAGCCGCTGCCAAGCTGTCTGGTGGATAAACTGGGCGCACTGGATTATCTGTTTGTGGCCTCGCCTACCTTTGCCGCCCGCTATTTTCCCAATGGCGTAACGCGTTCGGCGCTGCTGCGCGCGCCCGCGGTCGCCTTCGACCATCTGGATGACATGCATCAGGCTTTTTTACAGCAAAACTTTGATTTGTCGCCGGGCAGCGTTCCCTGTCACATCGTGAATTCGTCGGAAGCGTTTGTACAACTGGCACGACAAGGCACGACCTGCTGCATGATCCCGCATCTGCAAATAGAGAAAGAACTGGGCAATAACGAGTTAGTCGACCTGACGCCGGGGCTATTTCAGCGTCGGATGCTCTACTGGCATCGCTTCGCGCCGGAAAGCCGGATGATGAGGAAAGTGACGGATGCCCTGCTCTCGCACGGTCATCAGGTTCTGCGGCAGTCATAACGTACTGAGATGGCTATAGCTTCAGTAAAATGCAACAGACCTGCCTGAGCAGGTCTGTTGGTATTATTAACGAATGAGGACGGCGCTTACTGCGTACGCTGTAGCTCAAACACGACATCCACCTGATCGTCAAAGTGAATGGTTTGCTGTTCATAGGTTTGTGATGCTTCGGTCTGCACCGCCGCGTCTGCTGTTTTAAACATCCGCGCCATCGGCATCGGCTGATAGTTGGCAACGTGGTAGCGAACACTGTAAATCGGCCCCAGCTTGGCGTTGAACCCCTGCGCCAGTGCGGCAGCCTGACTCGTCGCCTGCTCAATCGCTTTCTTACGCGCTTCATCACGATAGGCTTCTGGATTAGCAACGCCTAATTCTACCGTGCGAATCTCATTCAGCCCCGATTTCAGCGCCCCATCCAGCAGTTCGTTCAACTTGTCTAACTGACGCAGCGTGACTTCCACCTGACGCACGGCACGATAGCCTTTCAGCACCGAGCCCCCCGTTTTCAGATAGTCATATTCTGGCTGCGTGCGTAGATTGGCGGCACTAATATCTTTTTTCTCAATGCCGTTTTTACCCAGAAAATCAAAATATTGTGCAACACGGGCATCGACCTGCTTTTTCGCTTCCGCCGCATCCTTCGATGACACGCTGACTTCAATCGCCAGACGTGCAATATCCGGCGTCGCATCGACGCTGGATGTCCCTGACGTCACAATATGCGGGCCATCCGGCAGTTCCGCAGCCTGAGCAGCCATCGACATACCGCTCAATCCTACTACCGCGGCCAGCGCCAGTACATTTAGCTTCATCATACCTCGCTTCACACTCTCTCCTTACTTATGTTTCGTCACGCATGCCGCTGGCAGAATGTCTGTGCCAATAGATTGTCTGCACCAACACGGAATCTTCCAAAATGAAAGAGACAAGACGGATTGCTTCACCGACTAACATAACGCATTACTCACTCCACACAATATAGGTGAATTTCTTAAACGTAACGTAAGGTGATGTCATTTATTTCCAACCATTATTGCCAGCCGTGGCGCGCCAGTTGTAAGGCAATGCCCCACATCACTACGCCGACGCAAAAGTTGATGACCCGCTGTACCCGCGGCGTATTCAGCCACGGTGCCAGCCAGGCGGCCAATAGCGCCAGCGCAAAGAACCAGGTGAAAGACGCGGTCATGGTCCCCAGCGCAAACCAACGTCGGGCATCGTCCGCAAACTGGCTCCCCAGACTCCCTAGCACCACAAAGGTGTCCAGATAGACATGCGGATTCAGCCAGGTCACGGCCAGCATGGTAGCAATAATGCGCCAGCGACTTTTTTTCATCACCTCGGCGCTGGCGAATACAATATTTTTGCTGAATGCCGTTTTCATCGCCCCCCAGCCGAACCAGAGCAGAAACGCTACCCCACCCCAGGTCACCGCACCCAGCAGCAGCGAAGACTGACTGAGCAACGCGCTACCGCCAAAAATTCCTGCGGTAATCAGTACCATATCGCTCAAGGTACACAACATCGCCACCATCAGGTGATACTGCCGGCGAATCCCCTGATTCATCACAAACGCATTCTGTGGCCCCAGAGGCAAAATCATCGCAGCCCCCAACAGAACCCCTTGTAAATACACTGCCCACATACTTCTCTCCCACTCCATTTGTTGTTATCGCGGGGAGTTTATGGAAGCCGATTAAATAAGTGAAATTGAATATTCTAACGCTACATTAGCTAAGCTAATGTACTGAAAGCAGCTAAAAATGAAGTGGAATGAGAAGGGAGTTCTGATGATGCACCATGCCAATATCGGGCATGGTGCCTATTTGTTTGCTTAGGCCAGCAGAGTTTACTCAGGCTGTTTCGCTGTGGATTGTACGTTATGCAGATGTACGTCCATCTGCGGGTAAGGAATACCGATACGGTGCTCATCCAGCACGCGTTTAAAGCTTTCCAGCAGATCCCAATACACCGCCTGCGCGTTGCCGTTGGTTGTCCACACCCACACCACAAAATTCAGCGATGACGCTGCCATTTCATTCAGGCGAATCGTGACGCCCTTGTCGTGCTGGATACGTTCATCCGCCGCAACAATATCGCCTAACAGCTTTTTCACTACATCGATATCGGCATCATAAGCTACACCGACAATGATTTCGGTACGACGATCCGGTTCACGTGAACTGTTGATGATGTTGCCAGCGATGATTTTCCCATTCGGTACCACGATAATTTTGCCGTCAGAGGTACGCAGCGTCGTCGAGAAGATCTGTACCTGTGTGACCGAGCCAGACACGCCACCTAAATCCACCCATTCACCGGTACGGAAAGGCCGGAAAATCACCAACAAGACGCCCGCAGCAAAGTTGGCTAACGACCCCTGCAACGCCAGACCGACAGCCAAGCCCGCCGCACCCAGTACGGCAATCACCGATGCCGTCTGAACGCCAACCCGGCTCAATACCGCAATCAGCGTGAACGCGATAATCCCGTAGCGTACCAGTGCAGAGAGGAAATCTGCCACGGTTGAATCGATAGAGCGGCTGATCATCAGTTTATTAATCGTGCCGGAAACAATCCGAGCGATCACTAGACCAACGATGAGGATCACTAATGCGGCGACAATATTCACGGCATACTGTAAAAACAAATTCTGGTGCGTCACCAACCAGTTCCCTGCCTGATCCAGACTCGTATTAAGTTCTTCCATTTGAAAGCTCCTGTTTTTAATCACTGGGAAAGCATAACGTCCATCATTTAAAGCGCAACATTATCACCCAAAATTAAGGCTCCCGTAGGAGCCTTAGCATAAAACGCTGTTTGCGTCGCCTTACTTACAGCACATCAACAGCATTAAGCTCTTTGAAGGCCTGTTCCAGACGCGTCACCATGCTCGCCTGAGCGGAACGCAGCCACACACGCGGGTCATAGTATTTCTTGTTTGGTTGGTCTTCGCCTTTCGGGTTACCCAATTGGCCTTGCAGATAGGCTTCGTTATCTTTGTAATACTTCAGGATACCTTCCCACGTTGCCCACTGGGTGTCGGTATCAATGTTCATTTTCACTACGCCGTAGCTGACTGAATCTTTGATTTCCTGCGCGCTGGAACCAGAGCCACCGTGGAACACGAAGTCCAGGCTGTTGTGCGGCAGGTTATGTTTCTTGGATACATATTCCTGAGAGTCACGCAGGATAGTTGGGGTCAGTTTCACGTTACCTGGCTTGTAGACGCCATGTACGTTACCGAAAGAAGCAGCGATGGTGAAACGTGGGCTAATCGCGTTCAGTTTGGTGTACGCGTAGTCAACATCTTCTGGCTGGGTGTACAGAGCAGAAGCGTCCATGTGGCTGTTATCCACACCGTCTTCTTCACCACCGGTACAACCCAGTTCGATTTCCAGGGTCATGTCGATTTTAGCCATACGCGCCAGATACTTAGAGCAGATCTCGATGTTCTCTTCCAGAGACTCTTCAGACAGGTCGATCATGTGAGAAGAGAACAGCGGTTTGCCCGTCGCCGCGAAGTGTTTTTCACCCGCGTCCAGCAGGCCATCGATCCACGGCAGCAATTTCTTCGCGCAGTGGTCTGTATGCAGAATCACTGGCACGCCATAGTGTTCAGCCATTTGATGCACATGATGAGCGCCAGAAATCGCTCCCAAAATTGCCGCCTGCTGACCTTCAGCTTTCAGGCCTTTACCCGCGATGAATGCTGCACCGCCGTTAGAGAACTGAACGATGACCGGCGCGCGTACTTTGGCTGCGGCTTCCAGCACAGCATTGATTGAGTCGGTACCGACACAGTTCACTGCTGGCAAAGCGAATTGGTTTTCTTTTGCTACTGCGAAAACTTTCTGAACGTCATCACCAGTGATGACACCGGGTTTTACGAAATCAAAAATTTTAGACATGTTACGTGTCCCGTTTCGTTGGCCGTGGAGGGGTTAGAGAAGTCGATGTTAAATCGACAGGCTGTCTCGACACGATAATGCGAACATTACATATCGAGACAACCACAGGAAAGGGGCAAAACGCCCCTTACCTTAAATTATTGCTTGGCACGTTCTTCCAGCATAACGACTGCTGGCAGTTTTTTCCCTTCAACGAACTCCAGGAATGCACCACCACCGGTAGAAATGTAGGAGATTTTGTCAGCAATACCAAACAGATCGATCGCAGCCAGCGTATCGCCGCCGCCTGCGATAGAGAATGCTTCGCTCTCTGCGATCGCACGAGCAATGGTCTCGGTTCCTTTACGGAAGTTCGGGAATTCGAAGACGCCAACCGGGCCATTCCACAGGATGGTCTTGGCATTCTTCAGAATTTCAGCCAGACGCTCAGCGGAAACATCACCCAGATCCAGAATCTGCTCTTCGTCTTTGATTGCTGTCACTGACTTCAGCGTTGCGGCTGCAGTTTCAGAGAATTCTGACGCAACACGCACATCGCTCGGTACAGGAATATCACAGGTTTCCAGCAGCTTTTTCGCTTCAGGAATCAGGTCAGCTTCGTACAGGGATTTACCCACGTTGTGGCCTTGTGCGGCAACGAAAGTGTTAGCGATACCGCCACCGACGATCAGTTGATCGGCAATTTTAGACAAGGAATCCAGCACGGTCAGCTTGGTGGAAACTTTAGAACCGCCCACAATGGCAACCATCGGACGTGCGGGTTCGCTCAATGCTTTACCCAGCGCTTCCAACTCATCAGACAACAGCGGGCCTGCACAAGCGATAGGCGCAAATTTACCCACGCCGTGAGTTGAAGCCTGCGCGCGGTGTGCAGTACCGAATGCGTCCATTACGAACACATCGCACAGCGCCGCGTATTTCTTGGACAGGACTTCGTCGTCTTTCTTCTCGCCTTTGTTAAAGCGGACGTTTTCCAGTACAACCAGTTCGCCTTCGGCGACATCAACACCATCCAGATAATCTTTCGCCAGACGCACAGGAGAAGAGAGTTTTTCTTTCAGGTAGTTAACAACAGGCAGCAGAGAAAATTCTTCGTTGTACTCGCCTTCGGTCGGACGTCCTAGGTGGGAGGTGACCATAACGCGAGCGCCTTGTTTCAGAGCAATCTCGATGGTAGGCAGAGAGGCACGGATGCGCGCATCAGACGTCACTTTCCCTTCTTTTACCGGTACGTTCAGATCCGCACGAATAAGAACACGTTTACCAGCCAGATCCAGATCGGTCATCTTAATTACAGACATGGTGAATCCTCTTGTTGATTCTCTTTTAAAGTTGCTTGAGCGAGATAGCGACCCCTGATCGCCACCATCGTACTAGAAACCGCAGGCTGCCATCGCACGTGTTGTATCCAACATCCGGTTAGCAAAGCCCCATTCGTTATCGCACCAGACCAATGTTTTAATCAGATGCTGACCACTGACCCGTGTCTGCGTGCCGTCAACAATGGCACTGTGCGGATCGTGGTTAAAATCAGCTGACACCAATGGCAATTCAGTATAATCAACTATACCACGAAACGACTCGTGCGCTGATTTTTGCAATAGTGCATTAATTTCATTCACGTTTACGGCTTTCCTGACGCTAACGCTCAGGTCAATTGCCGTGACGTTAATCGTCGGCACCCGCACCGATATCGCCTCAAAACGATCAACAAACTGCGGAAAAATACGGGTGATCCCCGCCGACAATTTAGTATCTACCGGAATGATCGACTGGCTGGCGGCTCGTGTACGCCGCAGATCGTGATGATAAGCATCGATCACCGGTTGATCGTTCATTGATGAGTGAATCGTCGTTACCGTGCCATTCTCGATACCGAAGGCATCATCCAGCACTTTGATCACCGGAATAATGCAGTTGGTCGTACAGGACGCATTGGAAACAATACGATGCTTGCTTTCCAACTGCTGGTGATTGACGCCAAACACCACCGTCGCATCCAGATCTGCCGTGCCCGGATGAGAAAACAACACTTTCTTCGCGCCCGCCGCCAGATGGGCTTCCCCATCTTCTCGGCTACCGTAGACACCGCTGCAATCCAGTACGATATCTACACCGAGTTCTCGCCAGGGCAACTGCTGAATCTCTGCCTGATGCAACAGACGAATACCATCATCACCGACATAAAGCTGGTCGCACTCCTGACGTACATCCCACGAAAAACGGCCGTGACTGGAGTCGTACTTGAGCAAATGTGCCATGCCTTCCGCGCTCGCCAGCTCGTTAATCGCCACAACAGCAATCTCAGCGCGGCGGCCCGATTCATACAACGCACGTAAAACACTGCGGCCTATGCGGCCAAAACCGTTTATCGCAATACGGATCGTCATGGCGTTCCTTGTGGTTCCTTATGTCAGCGCAGGGTTACCCAGCGCATAGGATATACCCTTCTTAGACACCAGAGAACCCCTGGCGAAACGCCCTCTACACAACAACTGAAACGCTTCAGCTAGCATAAACGAATTAACGCATAAAAGAAATATTCTCGTCTGGCACACACCATAAGAGTGACTTGCGTCATAAAAATGAAAAAACTGCGTATGGAGAGCAGACAAAACACATCGAGAGGGAGATAAATCAGGATGAAAAAAAGCCGTTAGCTCTCGCTGACGGCTTCTCATATAGGGCTTAACGCAGCGAGATTACTTCAGCAGCGTCTGCGCTTTTTCTACCACGTTGTCCACGGTGAAGCCGAATGTTTCAAACAGTTGCTCAGCCGGGGCGGATTCGCCGAAGCTCGTCATGCCGACAATCGCGCCGTTCAGGCCGACATACTTGAACCAGTAGTCTGCAATACCCGCTTCAATCGCCACGCGTGCCGATACAGCTTTCGGCAGCACCGCTTCACGGTAGGCCGCATCCTGCTTGTCGAACGCATCCGTAGACGGCATTGACACCACGCGCACCTTGCGGCCTGCGGCAGTCAGCTTGTCATACGCGCCAACCGCCAGCTCGACTTCAGAGCCGGTGGCAATCAGGATAAGCTCAGGCTGGCCGTCGCTGTCTTTCAGCACATAGCCGCCTTTCGCCACGTTTGCCAGTTGCTCCGCCGTGCGGGGCTGCTGCGCCAGATTCTGACGGGACAGGATTAACGACGTCGGGCCGTCCTGACGCTCAATGGCGTATTTCCACGCCACCGCCGTTTCCACCTGGTCTGCCGGACGCCAGTTGCTCATGTTCGGCGTCACGCGCAGGCTGGCCAGCTGTTCAACCGGCTGGTGCGTCGGGCCGTCTTCACCCAGACCGATGGAGTCGTGGGTGTAGACGTAGATACTGCGGATTTTCATCAGCGCGGCCATGCGTACCGCATTACGCGCGTATTCTACAAACATCAGGAAGGTCGCGGTGTACGGCACAAAGCCACCGTGCAGCGCAATCCCGTTGGCAATCGCTGTCATGCCGAATTCGCGCACGCCGTAGTGGATGTAGTTGCCTGCGTGGTCTTTATCCAGCGAGACCGAGCCGGACCAGATGGTCAGGTTGCTCGGTGCTAGGTCGGCAGAGCCGCCCAGGAATTCCGGCAGCAGTTTGCCGTAGGCTTCCAGTGCGTTCTGTGAGGCTTTGCGGCTGGCGATTTTTGCCGGATTGGCCTGCAACTCGTCGATAAATTTCTGTGCATCCGCCTGCCAGCTGGCAGGCAGCTCACCGGCAGTACGGCGTCTGAACTCGGCAGCCAGTTCCGGGTAGGCGCTGGCGTAGGCGGCAAACGCTTCGTTCCAGGCTGCTTCCTTGCGCTGACCGGCCGGTTTGGCATCCCAGGCGGCATAGATATCAGCCGGAATGTCGAACGGCGCGTGCGTCCAGCCCAACTGTTCGCGGGAGGCCGCCACTTCTGCCTCACCCAGCGGCGCGCCGTGGGAGTCGTGCGTACCCGCCTTGTTCGGTGAACCAAAGCCAATCACGGTTTTGCACATCAGCAGCGACGGTTTGTCAGTGACAAGCTGCGCTGCGCCAATGGCGCGTTTGATGGCGTCCGCATCGTGGCCGTCCACGCCGCGCACCACGTGCCAGCCGTAGGCTTCAAAGCGGGCAGCAGTATCATCGGTAAACCAGCCTTCAACGTGGCCGTCGATGGAGATGCCGTTGTCATCATAAAACGCGGTCAGCTTACCGAGCTTCATGGTGCCCGCCAGCGAGCAGACTTCGTGGGAAATCCCTTCCATCATGCAGCCGTCCCCCAGGAAGGCATAGGTGTGGTGGTCAACAATCTCGTGACCCGGCCGGTTGAACTGTGCCGCCAGCGTGCGCTCGGCAATCGCCATACCGACCGCGTTGGCAATCCCCTGACCCAGCGGGCCGGTGGTGGTTTCCACGCCAGCGGTGTAGCCGTATTCCGGGTGACCCGGAGTTTTGGAATGCAACTGACGGAAGTTTTTCAGTTCTTCAATCGGCAGGTCGTAGCCGGAGAGATGCAGCAGGCTGTAAATCAGCATGGACGCGTGGCCGTTGGACAGCACGAAGCGGTCGCGGTTGGCCCAGTTGGGGTTGGCGGGATTATGGTTGAGGTAATCGCGCCACAGGACTTCGGCGATATCGGCCATGCCCATCGGTGCGCCCGGGTGACCGGATTTGGCTTTCTGCACCCCATCCATGCTCAGCGCGCGGATAGCATTGGCAAGTTCTTTACGAGAGGACATGCTTGACTCCAGATCGGATTAAACGACTGCCACCCCTTAAAAACAAATAAAAATCAATAAGTTGATCAAGAGTGACAAAATAAATATGATTACAAATGTACATGAAAAATGTAGCGAATGCACATGGAACCGTGAGCAAAAAACAGGGATTCCTCGGCTGACGAATCAATGGCGGTTCTTTTGCCAATTGTGCAGTGGATTACGGGCCATACGCGATGTTTTCTAGTGGGTTCACCTTTATTTGGCGTGCCTTTTGGGAACGCATCAGAAACAAAATGCATTACCTACATGCTCTCGTAAAAAGTACAAATCAGATTTTCCGATCTATTTCTCAATGTCGTTTTCGGGTAGTTTATAGCCGATTTTTTCGTACTAAAAAACAAGCACAATCGTAGGGAGATGATTTTTATGGCAATTCGATCTTCTGTGCTGGCGCTGTGTGTCGCAACATTGCTGACTGGCTGCCAGAACTTAAACACCAATACCTTAATGCAATCCGGCGCTCAGGCGTTTCAAGCGGTAACGCTCAGCGATGCGCAGGTTAAAGCGCTTAGCGACCAGTCCTGTGAGAAAATGGATAAAGAGGCAAAAATTGCCCCTGCCGACAGCAACTACACGCAGCGCCTGAATAAAATTGCGGATGCACTGGGCCACGATATCAACGGTACGCCAGCAAACTACAAGGTCTATCTGGAGAAGGACGTTAACGCTTGGGCAATGGCTAACGGCTGCATCCGAGTGTACAGCGGCCTGATGGACATGATGAACGACAATGAAGTGGAAGGCGTTCTTGGCCACGAAATGGGCCACGTTGCGCTGGGACACACGCGTAAAGCGATGCAGGTCGCTTATACGGCAACGGCCGCCCGCACTGCCATCGCTTCTTCGGGTGGCGTGGCAGCTTCCCTGTCACAGTCTCAGTTAGCCGATCTGGGTGAAAAACTGGTGAATTCCCAGTTCTCTCAAATTCAGGAAACGCAGGCCGATGATTACTCTTTCGATTTGCTGAAGAAACGCGGCATCAATCGGGAAGGTCTGGCAACCAGCTTCGAGAAACTCGCCAAACTTGATGCGGGCCATGAGAGCAGCATGTTTGATTCGCACCCTTCATCTGAAGGTCGTGCCAAACACATTCGTGAACGCATTGCTGCCGAGAAGTAACCCCGCGCGCTGATGGCTCACAAAGCAGGCACACTGCGGGCAATTGAAAAAATCTCAATTGCCCGCTAATCATCCGGCCACTATCATCCCCGTCATATCCGCTGTAATCTTTGTGTAACAGCCATCTTTACATCCCGTCATCGTCATGATGATAGGATTTAAGAATTAATAGATAATAAATAGATAGCTATTTTCAATTTCACTAACTTTCTGTTCTCTTTTAAAAAATGATACCTAGTGGATTTCCAGATGCTGGAAAGCCGTCGTCCACGAATGTGGTGGCAAACCGATAACCACGATTAGCGCGGATACCTATGTCTCAATCAGCAGGAATGTTGGGGTAACCCCCTGTATTTAAAGATAGAAATAAGCCAGTAAATCAAGCATACTATGTTGAACCAATAAAAATTTTTCCAGTTTGATCATATAGATATATGATAAATCCTGTTGTCTCTTCCGCAGGTTTCTCTAGAGACGCCACCTTTTTGCAATTTAAAGGCATTTCAGGATCGCGATTTATTAATAACTGGATAACATCAGCAACGATTATTGGTTTGTGACCACTTTCAGACAACAAACTCATATGTGTTAAAAATCATGGATGTGAGAATTTTCAGTAAATGCAATTTTACTACGGTAGGATTACGGGAAATCCTATCCGGTATCCCTATGCTCTCAATAAAACCCGTCAACAGGTTTACGCTGCTGCAGGGAAAGAAAAAATGTATTTTCATCATTGACGGTAGCAGCGAGGGCTTTGAGGAATACTATGAGTCGATAAGAACTCACTTTTATAATATGGCGTCGTCGTTCGTTATCATCAATAATTCCCCCAATCACCCTCCCGTGTGCATTGACGAAAAAACGATTCTTATTTCAAAGTCAGCAGCCATTGATTCTTTTTATAAATTACTCGATTTCGTCCACCTCCACGACCGCCGCTTATTCAGTCCAGTCAGGTTGTCAAAATCTGAATATGCCGTATTCCAGCATTGGTGCGCGGGCTACACGGCGGAAGCGATTGCCGATATCATCGGATTAAATAAGAAGTCAGTACTGAACAGCAAATCACGATTACTGAATAAATATGGCGTTCAGGATAAAAACTCTTTACTGCTAATTGCTAAGATTATCTTCAAAGACAGCGTCCTTGAAGCATTTTCCTCCCTTCCCAAACCAGCAACCGATATCAATATAAGTAATTCGATTATCTGATCGATAGTCGAAAAAAGGGATGCGAGCGAGCATCCCTTTTTACTTTGTCAGTCACACTTATTCTTCATCTTCCAAATAAGTATAGCCGTATAGCCCGGATTCAAACTCTTCCATAAACTGCGTCTGAAGTTCAGCATCCAGATCGGTTTCTTTAACCTGATCGCGGAAACGGATCATCAGCACTTCAGGGTCAAGTTGCACATATTCCAGCATGTCGGCAACCGTGTTCCCTTCGTCGGATTCTTCAATCTCTACGGTACCGTCCTGGAAGACAAACACGTCAACAGTCGACGTATCGCCGAACAGGTTATGCATGTTCCCCAGGATTTCCTGATAGGCGCCGACCATAAAGAAGCCCAGTAACGGTGGGTTTTCTGGATCGTAAGGCGGCATTGGCATTGTCGTTGCTATGCCATCGCCATCAACATAATGATCGATCGTACCGTCGGAATCACAGGTGATGTCCAGCAGCACCGCGCGGCGCTCAGGTGGCTTATCCAGCCCCTCCAGCGGCATTACCGGGAACAACTGATCGATGCCCCAGGCGTCCGGCATGGATTGGAACAGCGAGAAGTTGACGTACAGCTTGTCAGCCATCCGCTCCTGTAACTCATCAATCACTGGCCGGTGCGCACGGTTGCTCGGATCCAACTGCTCCTGAATCATCTTACAAATGCTCAAATACAGCTGTTCTGCTTTAGCACGCTGTGTCAGATCCAACATACCGTGCGTGTACTGAGTATGCACATCATGCAAATCCATCTGGCTATCATGGAGCCACTCACGCAGCGAACGGCGTTTTCCGGGCTGTTTGATTTCCTTCCAGGTCGACCACAGGCTCTCCAGCGCGCGCGGCGCATCTTCTTCCGGCTCAGTCGGTTCACTAAACTCGTTGCGTTCAACCCCGATAATATTGGAAACCAACACGGTATGGTGTGCGGTTACCGCACGGCCGGATTCGGTGATTACCGTCGGATGCGGCAATCCGTGTTCGTTACAGGCATCACCGATGCCCCAAATCACGTTGTTGGCGTATTCATTCAGGCCATAGTTCACTGAACAATCCGACTGAGAGCGCGTGCCTTCATAGTCCACGCCTAAACCGCCACCGACATCAAAGCACTGGATATTCACGCCCAGCTTATGCAGCTCGACATAGAAACGCGCAGATTCACGCACGCCCGTCGCGATATCACGGATATTCGCCAGTTGCGATCCCAGATGGAAATGCAACAGTTGCAGGCTATCCAACCGCCCCGCTTCGCGCAGCATCTCAACCAGTTGCAGCACCTGAATCGCCGCCAGACCAAATTTGGATTTTTCGCCGCCGCTGGATTGCCACTTGCCCGAGCCCTGAGAAGCCAGACGCGCACGGACGCCAAGACGCGGCACCACATTCAAACGCTCAGCCTCTTCCAGAACCAGCCTGATTTCGGACATCTTTTCAATGACCAGATAAACTTTGTGACCCAGTTTTTCACCGATGAGCGCCAGACGGATGTATTCACGGTCCTTGTATCCGTTACACACGATCACCGTGCGCGTCATGCCGGCGTGGCCCAGTACCGCCATCAGTTCTGCTTTTGAGCCCGCCTCCAAACCTAACGGTTCACCAGAATTAGCCAGTGACTCAATGACACGACGATGCTGGTTAACCTTGATGGGGTAAACCAGAAAATAGCCGCCTTCATAGCCAAACGATTCACGAGCCTGTTTAAACGCCGCATTAATAGAACGCAGGCGATGCTGAAGGATTTGCGGAAAGCAGAACAGCGCAGGAAGACGCTGGTGGTGGTCTTTCTGCATATCTTTGACCAAGTTGGCCAGATCGACGCGAGCTTCTGGTACGTCAGGATCCGGGCACACGCTAATGTGGCCGAGCTCATTGACGTCATAGTAATTATTGCCCCACCAGGCAATATTGTAGGTACGAAGCATTTCGCTGGCATTACGGTCATTCATGGCAACCTCCTGCATTGAGCGCAAATTTTCATGTTTACCCGTCGCTGACGAGCCGTGATGAATCATGTCGTCAGACATAACGAACCTCTTCTTTTTCTGGACTGCTGATCACATCAGTACCTGAATAAACCGCCCACATGAGCATACCTGCAACATGCGGCGTCGACAGTGAAAAATTCGGCGTAATGAAGTATGCCGTCACTTTATTACTCTTATTAGTGTAAAACATGTTGTCAGACTCCGTGTTACGGGTCGATAAAACTCGTTATGAAAATCACCAGGAGAACGTGACCAGAAAGGCATTCAAACGCTTCTGGCAGAAAGAATAACAAGCAGGTTAACCAGCCCTGGAGTCCTGTGTCGAATTTAAAGACAGGCAACGTCGAGAAACGTAAAAGAAGGGTTGAGTCGCGGACGCGGTAGCGTCAAAAGGGACATATTGCGAACGCAATATACTCAGTAAACTACGGATCATTAATCCTACCACCTCCACGTGCGCCGCAGGCTATGCGGTCAGCTATCAATAAGAAATTTCAAGATGTCGCGGATTACATCACCGCTCGCCGTTTATACCTACATGCTACTGGAAAAGCAAAATGAAAATTGCGGCCAGTCATCTCTTGTAAAAGAAAAAACAGCCGATGATAAGAGGACGATGGAAAGCTAATGCGAAAAACTGCTGGCACTGAGACTAAAAGGTGCCCTAGAATAGCCATCCAGATGTTAATCCGTCTATACTGATTAACTGATACACTACTTAACGGCTTTGATTTGAAGGTAAAGAAACTCATGGCTAAACACCTTTTTACGTCCGAGTCAGTCTCTGAAGGACATCCCGATAAAATTGCTGACCAGATCTCTGATGCGGTTCTCGACGCCATTCTGGAGCAAGATCCAAAAGCGCGTGTCGCTTGTGAGACTTATGTAAAGACCGGAATGGTGTTAGTCGGTGGCGAAATCACCACCAGCGCCTGGGTCGATATTGAAGAAATTACCCGTCGTACCGTGCGTGATATCGGTTATGTCAATTCCGAAATGGGCTTTGATGCCAACTCTTGCGCCGTACTGAGCGCGATTGGTAAGCAGTCTCCTGACATCAATCAGGGGGTTGACCGCACCGATCCGCTGGAACAAGGCGCTGGCGATCAGGGCTTGATGTTCGGCTACGCGACCAATGAAACCGACGTGTTGATGCCTGCGCCAGTGACTTACGCACACCGTCTGGTACAACGTCAGTCAGAAGTGCGTAAAAACGGTTCACTGCCGTGGCTGCGCCCGGATGCGAAAAGCCAGGTTACATTCCTGTATGACGATGGCAAGATCGTCGGTATTGATGCCGTGGTACTGTCTACCCAGCATTCAGAAGAGATCAGCCAGGAAGACCTGCACGAAGCCGTGATGGAAGAGATCATTAAACCGGTTCTACCTGCAGAGTGGCTGTCTGCCAGTACCAAATATTTCATCAACCCAACCGGACGCTTTGTTATCGGCGGCCCAATGGGTGACTGCGGTCTGACTGGCCGTAAAATCATCGTTGATACCTACGGCGGCGCGGCGCGTCACGGTGGCGGTGCGTTCTCCGGTAAGGATCCGTCTAAAGTAGACCGTTCTGCTGCCTATGCCGCGCGCTATGTTGCCAAGAATATCGTCGCCGCAGGCCTGGCCGATCGCTGTGAAATTCAGGTGTCCTACGCTATTGGCGTAGCAGAACCGACCTCTATCATGATCGAAACTTTCGGCACAGAGAAAGTGTCTACCGAGCAACTGACGCTGCTGGTGCGCGAATTCTTCGATCTACGTCCTTATGGCTTAATCCAGATGCTGGACCTGCTGCATCCGATTTATCAGGAAACGGCAGCCTATGGTCACTTTGGTCGCGAACATTTCCCTTGGGAAAAAACGGACAAAGTCGCACAGCTGCGCGAAGCCGCGGGCCTGTAATCCGGCAATGCAATAGACACCAAACGGCGAATGAAAATTCGCCGCTTTTCATTCTGCTTTACCCAACTTTCCCTCTGCTTCACCTATTGCGTCTCCCTGCGACTCACTTTATCCTCACAGAATATGAACACACCCCGAATCCCCATTGCCAGCCATCAGGCAGTGATGCGCTGTCTGCGTGATAAATTACAACTGGCCAACCTCACGTTGCAAACGGACTACACCGAACCGACGGTAAATTACCAGCAGCGCGGCGCTACTGCAGGAACGGCCTGGCTGCAACACTGGGAAATTCGGCTCAATCCCGTCTTGTTGCAGGAAAATCAGCAGGCTTTTATCGATGAGGTAGTGCCCCATGAACTGGCCCATCTGCTGGTCTACGCACGTTTTGGTCGTGTAGCGCCTCATGGCAAAGAATGGCGCTGGATGATGGAAAGCGTCCTGCGAGTTCCAGCAAAACGAACCCATCGGTTCGCGGTGCAATCCGTACAGGGGAAAACCTTCACGTACCTGTGCGCTTGCCAACGGCATGAGCTGACGATCCGCCGACACAATCGGGTACTGCGCGGCGAAATAGAATATCGCTGCCGTCGCTGCGGGAAAACCTTACGTCATGATGTAAAAAGTTCTATTTAAAAGGGAATTTCCAGTTTTAAAAGCTGCTTTTGCATTTGCCTGCCGACGAGACATCCGGTAGTCTGCCAACTTTACAGCCTGTGGATTATTTGGAATATGCTACGCAAAATTCTCGCTATCTCCGCCATTGGCGCGACGCTGTTTTCGGCTGCCGCGTTAGGTCAAAACATCAATAATTTTTCGCAGGCAAAAGCCGCCGCGGTCGACATCAACAGGGATGCACCAGGTTCGTTTTACTGCGGCTGCAAAATTACGTGGCAGGGCAAGAAAGGCACCCCCGACCTTGAATCCTGCGGCTACCAGGTCAGAAAAAATGAACAGCGTGCCAGCCGTATCGAGTGGGAACACGTTGTGCCCGCCTGGCAATTCGGCCATCAGCGCCAATGCTGGCAGGATGGTGGCAGAAAGAACTGTAGCAGCGACCCCATCTACCGCAAGATGGAAACCGATTTACATAACCTGCAACCTGCGGTTGGCGAGGTCAACGGCGATCGCGGTAATGCCATGTATGGTCAGTGGAACGGTGGCAAATCCCAATATGGTCAATGCGAGATGAAAGTTGACTTCAAAAACAATCTGGCAACCCCCCCGGCTCGCGCCCGTGGCCAGATCGCCCGTACCTATTTCTATATGCGTGACCGCTATCAGTTGCGCTTGTCCAGTCAGCAAACCCAGCTGTTCGAAGCCTGGGATAAGCAATACCCAGTCACCCAGTGGGAATGTACCCGCAATCAGCGCATCGCCGCAAAACAGGGAAACCCAAATCCCTACGTTCAACAAGCTTGCCAGCGCTAGTTCGTCTACCTACTATAGCAAATCGGTTTCCAGCAACACCGCCGTCAGATGACGGTGGTGTTGCCAGTTTCTGGCGTTCCTGCGCCTCTCTCTTTTATTCAAAGGTCTGAATCCGCATGCGAGTACCACGCATTTTTCATCCCGAGACGCTCCCCCTACACGGCGGTGAAGCCGAACTGAGCGACGATGCCGCCAATCACGTTGGTCGCGTGTTACGCATGAATACGGGACAGGCATTGCAGTTGTTTGATGGCAGCAATCATGTCTTTGATGCGGAAATTATCGCAGCTGGCAAAAAGAGTGTGCGCGTTCACTTCACAGCAGGTAAGTTGGAAAATAAAGAATCGCCCCTACATTTACATCTGGGACAGGTGATGTCACGCGGCGAAAAGATGGAGTTTACTATCCAGAAATCTATCGAGTTGGGCGTCAATGTGATTACCCCGCTGCTTTCCGAACGCTGTGGCGTAAAACTGGATGCCGAGCGTCTGGAGAAAAAGATTAGCCAATGGCAGAAAATTGCGATTGCCGCCTGTGAACAGTCTGGCCGCAACTGTGTGCCACTGGTGCGGCCAGCGATGACGCTGGAAGCCTGGTGTGCGGAACAAGACAACGCGTTGAAATTAAATCTGCACCCGCGCGCCACACAAAGCATCAATACACTGCCGCTGCCCGTAGAACGGGTTAGATTGCTGATAGGGCCAGAAGGCGGGCTCACCGCCGATGAAATTACCATGACCTCAGAACACGGATTCACTGATATCCTGTTGGGGCCACGCGTCTTACGCACAGAAACCACTGCACTCACCGCCATTACCGCCTTACAGGTACGTTTCGGCGATTTGGGGTAAAGGAGAAAAGAATGATCAAACTCGGTATCGTGATGGACCCGATTGACACCATCAATATCAAGAAGGACACCAGCTTTGCTATGCTGCTGGAAGCACAGCGCCGTGGTTGGGAACTGCATTATATGGAGATGAACGATCTTTATATGCAGGCGGGCATTGCCCGTGCAACAACGCGTCGCCTGAGCGTCCAGTACGATTACGACGGCTGGTACGATTTTTCCGGTGAGCAGGACATTGCACTGGAAGAGTTGGATGTGGTGCTGATGCGTAAAGATCCGCCGTTCGATACGGAGTTCATCTACGCGACCTATATTCTGGAACGCGCGGAAGAGAAAGGCACACTGATCGTCAATAAGCCGCAAAGCCTGCG
This sequence comes from Pectobacterium artocarpous, assembly GCF_046159765.1. Lineage (NCBI taxonomy): Bacteria > Pseudomonadati > Pseudomonadota > Gammaproteobacteria > Enterobacterales > Pectobacteriaceae > Pectobacterium > Pectobacterium artocarpous. Next base: position 38,830 of record NZ_JBJXVK010000002.1, on the reverse strand, counting down.
CGATTGCAATGAGAAGCTATTCACCGCTTGGTTCCCTCACCTGACACCCGATACGCTCGTCACACGTCGTGCCGATAAGCTGCGTCAGTTCCATGAAAAACACGGTGACGTTATTCTCAAGCCGCTGGACGGCATGGGCGGCGCGTCTATTTTTCGCCTAAAGCAGGACGACGCCAACGTTTCGGTGATTATCGAAACGCTGACCGAACACGCCACCCGTTACTGCATGGCGCAAAATTACCTGCCTGCGATTAAAGACGGCGATAAACGCGTGCTGGTGGTCGATGGCGAGCCTGTTCCCTACTGTCTAGCGCGTATCCCAAAAAGCGGTGAGACACGGGGTAATCTGGCCGCCGGTGGCCGCGGCGAAGCACGCCCGCTGAGCGAAAGCGACTGGAAAATCGCCCGTGACGTCGCGCCGACATTAAAAGCCAAAGGCCTGATTTTCGTCGGTCTGGACATCATCGGCGACCGCCTGACAGAAATTAACGTCACCAGCCCAACCTGCGTGCGTGAAATCGAAGCGGCCTACCCAGATATCTCTATCACCGGCATGCTGATGGACGCCATTGAAAAGCGTCTGGCTGCACGTACCCGCTAATACCAGAGACACCTGATACACCACTCGGCCCGCGCAATGCGGGCCGCTTCTCCAACGCTGACGGATATCGATAAAAATACACAATGAATTTACAGCATCACTTCCTCATTGCTATGCCAGCACTACAGGACTCTGTATTTAAACGTTCGGTGGTCTATATCTGCGAACATAATGAAGACGGAGCCATGGGGCTGATCATCAATAAACCGATGGATCAGTTTTCCGTGGAAAATGTGCTAAAAAAGCTAAAAATAGATCCGACACCGCGCGATCCCGCTATTCGACTGGATAAACCCGTCTTCATGGGCGGCCCACTGGCGGACGATCGGGGTTTTATCCTACATACACCCTGCCCCGGCTTTGGTTCCAGCATCAGTATTTCTGAAGACACCATGATCACTACATCAAAAGACGTGCTGGAAACGTTAGGGACACCTAACCAACCGAAAAATACGTTGGTCGCCTTAGGCTATTCCGCCTGGGAGAACGGTCAGTTGGAAGAAGAGCTGCTGGAAAATGCCTGGCTGACCACGCCGGCCGATAAAGACATTCTGTTCTACACGCCGATTGCGGAACGTTGGCGGGCGGCGGCCAGAAAACTGGGCATCGATATTCACAATATCTCCACCGAAACGGGACATGCCTGATGAACAGCAGAACCATTCTTGCCTTTGATTTTGGGACAAAAAGCATCGGTGTCGCCATCGGTCAGGAGATTACCGGTACGGCACGACCGCTAACATCATTCAAAGCGCAGGAAGGGATCCCAGACTGGCAAAAAGTGGAGAAGCTGTTGTCCGAATGGCAGCCCGATCTGGTCGTCGTCGGCCTGCCGCTCAACATGGATGGTACTGAGCAGCCGCTGACTGCACGGGCGCGAAAATTCGCTAACCGACTGCATGGCCGTTTTGGCGTCGCTATTGAGTTACACGATGAACGCTTGAGTACCGTAGAAGCGCGTGCGGATCTCTTCGAGCGCGGCGGCTTTAGAGCGCTGGATAAAGGTAGCGTAGACGCGGCCTCTGCGGTGATTATTCTGGAAAGCTGGTTCGAGGCGCAGCTTTAAAAGACAACCCCGTGTTAGCCGAGAATCCGACCACACGGGACTATACCCATCATACTTCAAATTGCATGTGCGTTGGCTGCGCTCAATCACCCGAATCACTTACCTATGTAAGCTCATCGGGATTCCTTCCCTTGCCGCCTGCCTGAAATTTGAATTATTTAGGGTATATAGATGTTAATTAGGCATCGGGGAATTCGCGGATGAAACGCTCAACGTCATTCACCATCGATTCCGTCCCGACGAAGAACGGTGAGCGCTGATGCAATTTCTCCGGCGTGATATCCAGAATACGGTTTTTACCGTCGCTGGCCTTACCGCCCGCCTGCTCCGCCAGAAACGCCATCGGGTTGCATTCGTACAGCAAACGCAGTTTGCCTTTCGGATAGCTCGCCGTGCTTGGGTATAGGTAGATTCCGCCTTTCAGCAGATTACGGTGGAAATCTGCCACCAGTGAGCCAATATAACGCGACGTGTAAGGACGCTGCGTCTCTTCATCCTGCTCCTGACAGTACTTGATGTATTTCTTCACGCCGACAGGAAACTTGATGTAGTTTCCTTCGTTGATGGAATACATATTCCCTTTTTCCGGGAAGCAAACTTTTTCATGCGAGAGACAGAATACACCGAGCGACGGATCGTAGGTAAAGGCGTGCACGCCGTGACCCGTGGTATATACCAGCATGGTTGAAGAACCATAAACAATGTAGCCCGCCGCAACCTGCTGGCTACCCGGCTGTAAGAAGTCAGCTTCCGTGACTGAGGTGCCCAGCGGCGTGATACGGCGATAAATAGAGAAAATCGTACCGACAGAGACGTTCACATCAATATTCGACGAGCCGTCCAGCGGGTCCATCAGAACCACATACTTGGCATTTTCCGCCTTATCACCTTCAAAGATAACAATTTCGTCTTCTTCTTCAGAGGCGATACCTGCCACTTCACCACGCGCTTTTAATGCCGCTTTCAGTTTTTCATTGGCATACAGATCGAGCTTCATCTGCACTTCGCCCTGAACATTAGAAATACCGCTGGCACCCAGAATATCAACCAAACCCGCTTTATTGATATCACGGTGAATAATCTTGGCACCCAGTTTAATAGCAGACAGCAGCGCGGTAAGCTCACCTGTGGCGTGAGAGAAATCGTGCTGTTTTTCGACGATAAATTCGCCTAACGTTTTCATAACACTATTCCAGAATCTACGGATGAAAAGCGGTTTCAGTTCTACACCGCCAACGTTTGCGCATGCAGTGTAGCCCAAAGAGAAAGTGAGTACCTAGTCAAATCCATTTCTTATGGTGGATTCATAGCGTTAGAATGTGACGCAGACTCACTGTGAAGATGGAAAATGTATGCGTATTCATATTTTAGGTATCTGCGGCACCTTTATGGGCGGCCTTGCCCTACTTGCTCGTTCGCTGGGGCATGATGTCACGGGCTCAGATGCAAATGTTTATCCCCCTATGAGTACCTTACTTGAAGAACAGGGAATCACGCTGATTCAGGGCTACGATCCGGCACAGCTTACCCCTACCCCTGATTTGGTCATCATCGGCAATGCAATGACGCGTGGAAATCCATGCGTCGAAGCCGTACTGGAACAGGGATTGCCTTATGTTTCCGGTCCACAGTGGCTGCACGATCATGTACTACGCGACCGCTGGGTAATTGCCGTTGCGGGTACACATGGCAAAACCACCACGGCGGGGATGGTCACCTGGATTCTGGAAGATTGCGGCTATCAGCCCGGCTTTGTAATCGGTGGCGTTCCCGGCAACTTCACTATTTCCGCACGCTTGGGCGACAGCCCGTTCATGGTGCTCGAAGCCGATGAATATGACTGTGCGTTCTTCGACAAACGTTCCAAATTCGTACATTACTGCCCCAGAACGCTGGTGCTCAACAATCTGGAGTTCGATCACGCCGATATCTTTGACGATCTGAAAGCCATTCAGAAACAGTTCCACCACCTTGTACGGCTGGTGCCGGGCAGCGGGAAGATCATCCTGCCAACCAATGACCTTAACCTCAAACAGGTAATGGGAATGGGATGCTGGAGCGAGCAGGAACTGGTTGGCGAAGAAGGCACGTGGCGGGCACAGAAAGTATCGATCGATGCCAGCCAATATCAGGTTTACCTGAACAATGAACTGGTCGGTGAAGTCCACTGGAAGCTGGTGGGTGAACACAACATGCACAACGGGCTGATGGCCATTGCGGCAGCACACCACGTCGGCGTGCTACCCGCAGATGCCTGCCGTGCACTGGGCGGATTTATCAACGCGCGTCGCCGTCTGGAATTACGCGGTACGGAGCACGGCATCGCGGTTTATGACGACTTTGCACACCACCCTACCGCAATTCTGGCGACGCTGTCGGCGCTACGCAGCAAGGTTGGCGGCACAGCACGTATTCTAGCCGTGCTTGAACCCCGTTCCAACACCATGAAATTGGGAATGTGTAAAAACGAGCTGGCACCGTCATTAGGCCGCGCAGATGAAGTTTTCCTATTCCAGCCAGCACATATTCCGTGGCAGGTCGTAGAAGTCGCGGAAGCCTGTGTACAGCCTGCTCACTGGAGCGCGGATATTGACACGTTGGTAGACAACATCGTTAAGACCGCACAGCCTGGCGATCACATTCTGGTGATGAGCAACGGCGGATTCAGCAACATCCACAATAAGCTATTAGATGGGCTGAAGAAGAAAGCGCAGAAAGTGGAAGACGCTCAGGAATAACAGGTAGAAACTGTCGTTATTCACACGACGGCGACTAGCTTACAGATAGCAAAAAGGACGGGAATCCCGTCCTTTTTCATCTTCGCATCACCCGTTAAGGGAACGAAATCAAGCGTCGAACGGATCGCGCAACACCATCGTTTCGCTACGATCTGGACCGGTAGAAATAATATCAATCGGCACACCGGTGACTTCTTCGATACGTTTGATGTAGTCCAGAGCAGCCTGCGGCAGCTTACTGTGATCTTTCACGCCAAACGTGCTTTCAGACCAGCCTGGCATCGTTTCGTAAATCGGTTCAAGGCCTTCCCAGCCTTCAGCAGCCAGCGGAGTGGTATCCACTTCGGTGCCATTCGGCAAACGATAGCCTACGCAGATTTTAATCTCTTTCAGACCGTCCAGAACATCCAGCTTGGTCAGGCAGAAGCCAGACAGCGAGTTGATCTGTACTGCACGACGCACGGCAACCGCATCCAGCCAGCCGGTACGACGACGGCGACCTGTTGTCGCGCCAAACTCGTTACCTTTCTGAGACAGGTGCTCACCGACTTCTTCAAACAGCTCAGTCGGGAATGGACCGGCACCCACACGGGTAGAATAAGCTTTAACGATACCCAGCACGTAGTCTACATAACGTGGCCCCAGACCAGAACCGGTAGCAACGCCACCCGCAGTGGTATTTGAGGAGGTCACATACGGATAAGTACCGTGGTCGATATCCAGCAGCGTACCCTGCGCGCCTTCAAACATAACGAAATCGCCACGCAGGTGCGCTTTATACAGCAGATCGGAAACATCAACTACCATCGCAGTCAGGATGTCAGCAATCGCCAGCACATCGTCCAGCACTTTCTGGTAGTCGACCGCATCGGCTTTGTAGTAGTTAACCAACTGGAAGTTATGGTATTCGACGATCTCTTTCAGTTTGACGGCAAAGGTTTCTTTATCAAACAGATCGCCAACGCGCAGGCCACGGCGAGCAACTTTATCTTCATACGCCGGGCCGATACCGCGGCCAGTCGTACCAATTGCTTTCGTACCACGCGCTTTCTCACGCGCGTTATCCAGCGCGACGTGATAAGGCAGGATTAACGGACAAGCTTCAGAAAGCAGCAGACGTTCGCGTACCGGGACGCCACGCGCTTCAAGCTCCGTCATTTCTTTCATCAATGCGTCAGGTGCCAGCACAACACCGTTACCAATGATGCTGACAACATTTTCACGCAGAATGCCAGAAGGAATTAAATGAAGGACGGTTTTTTCACCGTTGATAACCAGTGTGTGGCCAGCATTGTGTCCACCCTGATAGCGCACAACATATTTAGCCCGTTCAGTCAGCAGGTCAACGACCTTGCCTTTACCTTCGTCACCCCATTGGGTGCCCAGTACGACGACGTTCTTACCCATTTCAAGAATCACCAGGTTGCTTAAAAAAGGATTCTAACATCTCATTTGGATGCTTTCAGTACTTTTAGCACACGATTGCGCACATTTTTCCGCTTAATTTTAGCTACCCATGCGGCTACGCAACATGTAGTAGATCACGCACCCAGCAACAACTATTCCACCGCCAAAACGGCGCAAAACATTATCTGGCAACTGCGCGATACCCAAAATCATACGCCGCCAGAGACGGGGAAACAGCAGCGGTCCAAGCCCTTCAAGCACCAAAACCAGCCCAAGCGCCAGCCAAATCGTTGAATTCATAACAACCTCTTTCCCCACATCCGATTCGTGCAGGAGCAAACCCTTGAATATCTCTGCCAGAAAATGGCAAAAAAAAGCCCGAGAAAGAACCCGGGCTTGATGAAAGACGTCAGTGAATGACGATCAGCGGCGTGGTACCACGCTGTCCGGTGACTTCATGTAACGGAAGAAGTCGCTATCCGGGCTGAGAACCATCACGTCCTGATTATTACTGAAGCTGCTTTCATACGCGCGCAGGCTACGAACGAAAGCATAGAAGTCAGGATCTTCACTGAATGCGTTAGCAAATAGTTTCGCGGCTTCTGCATCCCCCTCACCACGGGTGATACGCCCCTGACGCTCAGCTTCAGCCAGCGTACGGGTGACTTCATAGTCTGCCGCCGCTTTCAGCTTTTCAGCCTCTTCCTGACCCTGTGAACGGTGGCGACGCGCGACCGCTTCACGCTCTGCACGCATACGTTGGTAAATGGCGTCAGAGACTTCAGTTGGCAGGTTGATTTGCTTAATTCGCACATCGATAACCTCAATCCCCAGTGCAGCCATACTGTTAGGGTTGATATGAGGCTCGTTGCCCGTCGTTTCTTTCTCAACGCGCGCAGCAGCAGAAGCAATCGCATTATCGGCTTCGGTGGTTTCCCCCGTACCGGTATTCAGCGCTTCACGCACGTCAGACATCAGTTGACCACGCGAGTCGGTCACAATGCCTTTCACATCCAGACGACCAATCTCAGAACGCAGACGGTCACTGAATTTACGTTTCAACAGAACTTCAGCCTGAGAGATGTCGCCACCGCCCGTTGCCAGATAGTAACGGCTAAAATCGCTGATGCGCCATTTCAGGTAGGAATCGACAATCAGGTCTTTCTGCTCTTTAGTGATAAAGCGGTCAGCCTGGTTTTCCATCGTCTGGATACGTGCGTCCAGCATTTTTACTGAGTCGATAAACGGAATCTTGAACTGCAATCCCGGTGCATAAATCAGCGGCTTGTTCTCGTCATCACGCAATACTTTGCCAAAACGCATCACAATGCCGCGTTGGCCTTCCTGCACCACAAACAGTGACGCATAGACCACCATCAGTACCAGGATCAGGATAAATAGTAAGGGCTTACGCATCGATTATTCTCTCCCTACTCGAGTGAAGTCATCACGCTGCGCATTTGCTCTGCGCTGATCCATGATATTTCCATTGTTGCTGCTACGCGTCTGGTTGCTATTCGCTGCCCCGCTGTTGCCAGTGGGCAGACGCAGTGGGCTAGCGCTGGTATTACTGCTGTTGCTTTGCGTATTGTCAGCGCTTTGTCCGCGCAACATCTGATCCAGCGGCAGAACCATCAGGTTGCCGCCCTTGTCATTGACCAGCACTTTACGGGTATGGCTCAGCACGCGTTCCATCGTTTCGATATACAGACGCTCGCGGGTAATTTCCGGTGCGGCTTTATATTCCGGTAAGACGCGAGCAAAGCGAGCGACTTCACCCTGAGCTTCCAGAACGGTACGCGTTTTATAAGCGCGAGACTCTTCGAGAATACGCTGCGCCTGACCGTTGGCACGTGGCTGGACTTCGTTCGCGTATGCTTCCGCTTCACGAATATATTGCTGTTCGTTTTCACGTGCGGCAATCGCATCATCAAACGCAGCCTTGACTTCTTCCGGCGGGCGCGCGGTCTGGAAGTTGACGTCCAGCAGCGTAATCCCCATGTTGTACGGACGAACAGTTTCTTCCAGTACGCGCTGGGTATCCGTACGCACAATGGTACGGCCTTCCGTCAAAATTTTGTCCATTGTGTACTTACCAATAACGCCGCGCAGCGCGCTGTCAGTTGCCTGACGCAGGCTGTCATCCGCATTGGTTACACTGAACAGATATTGTTCTGGCTGCGTGACACGATACTGCACGTTCATTTCAACGCGCACGACATTCTCGTCTGACGTCAACATCACGCCCGACGTCGCCAGTTCACGCACTGACTCGACGTTCACGGCGCGAACAGAGTCAATGAAGGTCGGTTTCCAGTTAAGACCTGGCCCCACCAAATGGCTGAATTTACCAAAGCGCGTAACGACACCGCGTTCCGCTTCTTTAATGGTATAGAAACCCGTAGCAGCCCAGATGACAACCGCAGCGACGGCAGCGATACCGACGATCCGGCCACCCAGTGCTGGGCCGCCAGAATTTCCGCTGTTGCTTGAGCCTGAACCTTTTCCGCCACCCAGATCGCTGAGTTTTTTGCTCAGCTTACGGAAGATGTCGTCCAGATCCGGCGGCCCCTGATCTCGGCCACCTTTATTATTATTTCCGCCAGAGTTGCCGCCATTATTGCTGCTGCTCCCCCACGGGTCGCGGTCTTGTCCGTTATTACCGGGCTGATTCCACGCCATGTTTTAGCTCCATTCTTTATGATAGGTGTTCTTCAGGTTCAATATCCCAGAGTCCGTCAGACTATTTCACCGTTCAGACTGTTTCTGCCAGTCAAATCAGACAATATAGTCCATCATTTCCTGCTCTTTTTTGCAGAGGCGGCGCCAGTCAGCAATCGGCATACGAATAACCAAACCAATTTGCCCATCCTCTTCAATCCATTCTTTTTCTATTGCCTGAAGCTGGTAAAAACGACTACGCAAACGTCCTGCCTGCGGGGGAAGATGCAAAGTATATTGTGCGATTTCCCCGGAAAGCCGCTCAGTCAATGCCTGAAATAGCAACGGAATACCCTCACCGGTCTGTGCAGAAAGCCAGACCCGTACCGGTAGATTCTCTTCGTTGCGATCGATACGCGGAACGAAATCATCCAGCATATCAATCTTGTTCATTACTAACAGCGCAGGTATTTCATCTGCCTCAATTTCCGTCAGTACGTCATTAACCGCCTCAATGTTCTCGTCAAGACGAGGATCGACAGCATCAACAACGTGCAACAGCAGCGAGGCCTGACGTGTTTCCTGTAACGTAGCCTTAAACGCAGCCACCAAATCGTGGGGCAACTGCCGGATAAAACCTACGGTATCCGCCAGCACTGTATCACCGACATCATCCACTTCAATGCGGCGCAATGTGGGATCCAGTGTGGCAAATAACTGATCGGCGGCATAGACGTCCGCCGATGTAATTTTGTTAAACAGCGTGGATTTACCCGCGTTGGTATAGCCCACCAGCGACACAGTGGGAACATCGGCGCGAACCCGCGACCTCCGCCCCTGTTCACGCTGTTTTTCTACCCGTTCAAGACGTGACAATATCTGAGTGATACGGTTACGCAATAAGCGACGGTCGGTTTCAAGCTGAGTTTCACCCGGACCACGCAAACCGATACCGCCTTTCTGGCGTTCAAGGTGCGTCCAGCCGCGAACCAATCGGGTCGCAAGGTGGCGTAGCTGTGCCAGTTCTACCTGTAATTTCCCTTCGTGAGTACGTGCACGCTGGGCAAAAATATCTAAAATCAGTCCGGTACGATCGATCACCCGGCACTCGCACAAACGCTCCAGATTACGTTCCTGAGCAGGCGTCAGCGCATGATCAAACAGCACGACAAAGGCGCCAGTTTCTTTTACTGCCTGAGCAATTTCTTCTGCTTTGCCTTCCCCGACAAAATACTTGGGGTGAGGTGCCTTACGGCTACCAGTAACCACCTGCAAGGACTCAATACCGGCAGAAGAAACCAGAGATTCGAACTCCAGCAGATCTTCCGTATCTTTATCTTGCGAGAAGTAAATATGAACTAATATGGCCCGTTCACCTGATTCATAACGGTCAAACAAGCGAGTAACCTCTCAAACGAGCAAAAAACACCACAGCGAAGGAGCCGAGCGATGCCTCCAGCTCTCCCGCGCCGTGGTGAATTGACAATACGCCTTATTCGGCGTCATCAGCGTCCGTCGACTGCTGCTGAACAGTCGTGTTATTACCGTGATAGTTGTTGCTGCCGCCTGGATTGTTGCTATGGTGAGACACTGGGCGAGAAGGAACAACTGTAGAGATGGCGTGCTTATAAACCATCTGACTTACCGTGTTTTTCAACAAAATCACGAACTGATCGAAAGATTCGATCTGACCTTGCAGCTTAATACCGTTCACCAAATAAATCGAAACCGGAACACGTTCACGACGCAAAGCGTTCAAGAACGGATCTTGCAAAGATTGCCCCTTAGCCATTCTATATTTTCCTTATTTGTATGTTGTTTGTAACAAAGAACCCTATGGTTCTAAAATAACGGTGTAAAAAACTTGCACGCTGAGACTCACCGATTGTACACAATCACTCAACCTATGCACTAACAAACCTATGCATTAATAACCTGTATAGCCTTGTCCAGTGCTTCGGTCGGTTTTTCGCTATCCAGCCAGCAGACATCATCCCAACTGCGTAGCCAGGTCATTTGCCGCTTCGCTAGCTGACGCGTTGCACAAATGCCCCGATAAACCATTTCATCGTAACCAATTTCACCGGATAAATATGACCACATCTGGCGATAACCCACGCAACGAATAGAGGGCATCTCCGGATTAAGGTCGTGCCGGGCAAACAATGTCCGGACTTCTGTCTCAAACCCCGCCGCCAACATCTGGTGAAAACGCTGTTCAATTCGCTGATGCAACAATTCACGCGTCACCGGGGCGATAGCAAACTGATGAACCTGATAGGGCAGCGCGTCGCCAGACGTTTTTGTCAGTTCAGTTAAAGTGTTACCTGAAACGAAAAAAACTTCCAGTGCTCGCGAGAGTCTCTGCGGATCATTTGGATGAATCCGAATTGCTGCTACCGGATCGATCTCACTGAGCTGGCGATGCATCGCTTCCCAGCCGATTTCTTTTGCCTGCTCTTCAATGCGTTGGCGCACGGCAGCATCGGCTGACGGCAGAGGAGAAAGCCCCTCCAGCAGCGCCTTGAAATACAGCATCGTCCCGCCCACCAAGCAGGGAATACGCCCAGCGGCCGTAATGTCTGCCATCTCACGTAGCGCATCGCGGCGAAAATCGGCCGCAGAATAGGATTCTACCGGATCGAGAATGTCGACTAACCGATGCGGTACCTGTGCCAGTTCTTCCGCACTCGGTTTCGCTGTCCCGATATCCATGCCTTTGTAGATGAGGGCAGAATCGACGCTAATCAACTCTACGGGCAAATATTCTCGTAACGCCATTGCCAATGCGGTTTTTCCTGACGCCGTCGGCCCCATGATAAAAATGGCGGGCGGCAACGACGCGTTTTCTACATCACTCATGCTTCAAAGCCTTGATGGCATCATGGATGTCCATCATATATAAAAGTTCAGACGGCGGCGCTTTCGCCAGTTGCGGACAAAGCCGCTCGACATCCGCCAGTAATTGTATGGCCTGAGAATGGCTCCAGCTTTCCTGTTCACTCTGCAATCGCATTGCCATCCACGATGCCAATGCGCCAGGTTCCACCTGCTGTGTCTCAACCGTCTGATAGTCGGCCAGATAGCCTATCAGTTCGGAGATCAAGTTTTGTAAATTTTGTTGGCGCAATGGTAAAGGTACGGCCCGCAACGTCGCACGCTGTGACTCAACGAGTACATCAATACCAAAACGCGCCAGCAAAGCGTGGTGCGCAGACAACACGCTCAGCTCAGATTTACTTAGCGTCAGGCGCTGCGGAATCAGTAACGGCTGCGCCCGCAGCCCCTCTTCCGACGGCGTCAACTGCACCGCTTTCAGATAGCGCTCAGCAACGGAAAGCGACAGCATCGCCAGACCTTTATGGTACTCCAACAGCGCGTAGCACGGCGGATAAACCGTCAGTACTCGCCCGAAACCGTTCGACTGGCTTTCCAGCGGCGACTCAACTGGCGCACGTGACTTATTGTTGCTGGCTATCGTGTCCGGCGCAGTTCGATTTGGAGGGAAAACGGGTAATGCCGTAGACAACACTCCCGCATCTGGCGACGTAACGGGGTTAGGCGCGACAGCAACACGTTCGCCAGACGGTGGTGGTGCACTGGTCGCGTTATTCGCCGGCTGCAACAGCGTCTTATACAGCTCACCCTGCTTTTTCTGGTACGGATTCTCTGGCTGATAGCCGGAATAAACGGATTCCCGCGCGTGACCGGAATGACCCGCCCGCGGCGTTTTCCCGCCATACGATGGCGTGTTATCGGTACGCAACGGCTGAGCAAAGTGGTTTTCGCCGGCGGCGGGACGATTTTCCTGCTGCCATTGCACCGTTTTCCCAGTCTCCGGCTCCGTCATACCAAGCCCCGGCGCGGAGGCCTGTTGCAGAACGGACATCACCGCCTGATAGATAAAGTCATGTACCAGCCGCGCCTGATGGAACCGAACCTCATGTTTGGCGGGATGAACGTTGACATCAACCTGATGCGGGTCGATCTCCAGATACAGGACATAAGCAGGCTGCTGATCGTCACTAAGCTGATCCTGATAAGCCTGCCGGATAGCATGATTGATCAACCGGTCGCGCATCATGCGCTGGTTCACATAGCAATATTGCAAGTCTGGCAGTTGCTTGGCACCAACCGGATCGGCAACCCAGCCATGAATAGTAAGATCGCCGTGTTGCCATGACACCGCGAGCGCATGCTGTAAGAATGTCGCACCGCAAATGCTACCCAATCGGCGCTCATACTGACTTTTATCCGGTGCCGCACGGTACTGTCGCATCAGCTTACCGTTATGATGCAGCGTAATGGCGATATCGAAACGCGCCAGCGCAATGCGGCGTACCACCTCATCAATATGGGTGAATTCGGTTTTTTCGGTGCGCATAAATTTACGGCGGGCGGGCGTGTTATAAAACAGATCAAGCACTTCCAGCGTGGTGCCGACAGGATGGGCGGCAGGCTTGACCGTCACCGCCATATCACGCCCTTCGGCGTAGGCCTGCCAGGCTTCGGATTGTTCGGCCGTGCGTGAAGTCAAGGTTAAACGGGAGACAGAACTGATACTCGCCAGCGCTTCACCGCGAAATCCCATGCTGACGATCGCTTCCAGATCGTCGAGCGTCGCAATTTTGCTGGTCGCATGGCGCGCCAGTGCCAGCGTTAATTCATCCTTTCCAATCCCCGAGCCGTTGTCACGAATTCGGATCAACTTCGCACCACCACGCTCGATGTCGATATCAATCCGAGTCGCCCCTGCATCCAGACTGTTTTCCACCAGTTCCTTCACGACCGAAGCCGGACGCTCAACCACTTCTCCAGCTGCGATCTGATTAGCCAACTGCGGTGGCAACACCTGAATCGGCATGGCACATCCCTCTTAATAACCTCAATCTATCGACATCGTCAGCATGAAGTCTCAGGCAGACGGAATAATCAGCGTTTGCCCCAGTTGTACCGTGCCGGAGCGCATATTATTCGCCTGTTGGATATCCTTCATGCTGACACCGTAACGGGCAGCAATCGCACTCAGGCTATCACCCTTTACGACCTTATGCTTTACCGGCGCTGCCTTTTTGGGTGCTGGCGTTGATGCCGTCTGTTCCGCTCCTGTAGCCGGAATATTCAGGCGCTGCCCAACCCAGACGATGTCCTTGTTCAGCTTATTCACATCGCGCATGGCCGTGAGGCTGACGCCATAACGCCGCGCAATGGAAGACAGGGTTTCACCACGAGCAACGGTATGACGCTTGCTGCCCGCTCTCGCTTTGGCGGCGGTTACGTTACCGCTCAAGGTTGATGTATCACTTGCCGACGACTGTAGTGGGCGGGTTTCCTGCTTTGGGAGAGCGTTTTTGGGAACAGATTGCATCGGGTGCGTTTGGAAGTACCCCCTCAGCCCCTGATAAATCGCCTTGGCGAGTTTTTCCTGATAGTCGTTACTACCCAGCAGACGTTCTTCTGCAACATTACTGATAAACCCAGTTTCCACCAGTAAAGAAGGGATGTCCGGCGAGCGCAACACGCCTAGACTGGCGTGCTCAGGGCGTCGTTTATGCAACCCTCCAACGCGCTGGAGTTCACGCAGCACCTTCGTTGCCACATCATACCCGACGCGCTGGGAGTGACCAAATTGCAGATCCAGCACCGCCTGACTGAGGTAAGGATCCGCGCTGCTGTTCGCCAGCAGATCGCCTGCACCGCCCAACAGTTCAGACTGTTTCTCATGCTGTTCCAGCCAGTTTGCCATTTCGCTGTTCGCACGGCGGTTGGACAGCACCCAAACAGACGCCCCTTTCGCATTGCGGTTTGGCGCAGCATCCGCGTGAATCGACACTAACAGGTTCGCGCCCTGCTTGCGCGCCACGTCCGAACGTCCCATGACGGAGATAAAGTAATCACCGTCGCGCGTCAGCACACCTTTAAAAGCCGGATCGCTATTCAGTAAGGCTTGTAGCTTACGGGCGATCGAAATGGTAACGTTTTTCTCCCGCAGCCCGTTAGGGCCAATCGCCCCAGGATCCTGCCCGCCGTGACCGGCATCAATCGCCACAACAACACGTTCATTCCCCTGCCGGGCTGGCACGCGGGTAGATGACGAACTGCTATTGACGACGACAGTAGGCTTATTGGTAAACGGATTTTTGGCCGGTTCTACTGGCGCACTATTTTTTTGCTGCCGTGAAGCCGGAGGCACTGAGGCTGGCACCGTTTTCGCTTTATCACCGGTAATGGTAAAGACAACAGCGTAACCCGCTCCTTCTTTTTGCGTCACCGCCCGCGTTTTAGCCGCCTGAGTCAAATCCAAGACCAAACGCAGGCTTTGTGCATCTTGCGCATTGCTGGTACGCACACGCTTAATCAGATTTTGTCCGCTGAAATCCAGCGGTAATCCCTGAATGACGCCAGTCTGACGAATATCAATCACCACTCTGGCGGGGTTACTGAGCGGGAAAAAAGCATAAATAGGCTGACCGCTAAAGCTCAGGCGCACCGTGGCCTGGGCTGAGGCATTGTCCACCTTAATGTCCGACAGACTAGCGGCCCACGCCGAGCCCGCCAGCAACAGCCACACGCCGATGAACAGCTTAACCATACAACTCATCATGATTCTGTTGTTCCTGGCTGGAGAGAAAAACGTTGTAACATCGCGTCTCCCGTTGCAGAGACAGCAGACAATTCAGCCTGTCGGCCCTGATCCTGATAACGCAAATGCAGTTCGATATCGGCATCGGGCAGCACACCCACCCCTTGCTGCGGCCATTCAATCAGACAAATGGCATCCTGCGTCAAATAATCGCGGATCCCCATGAATTCCAACTCTTCCGGGTCAGCCAGCCGATAAAGATCAAAGTGGTAGACAGCCAGCGGCGATAACGCATAAGGCTCGACCAGTGTATAAGTGGGACTTTTGACATTGCCCTGATGACCGCGTGCCTGTAGGAAGCCGCGACTAAACGTCGTTTTCCCTGCGCCGAGATCGCCATAAAGGTGAATAACACACGCACCGTCGCAAGCTTTCGCCAGCGCCGAGCCTAAAGAGATGGTTGCTGCCTCATCCGGCAGAAGTAAGACTATTTTTTTCATTATATTGTTCTAAAAACATAAGTCCTAAAAACATCGGCTCTAAAAACATCAGTTCGGATTCACATACCGGAATAGCACAGGCAGTAAATCGGTTGCCAACATACCGCGAGTACCCCGTCGCGCCGCCAACCAATCAGCCGCCGCACCGTGTACGACACACCCCGCACAGGCAGCATCATACAGCGTGAGCTTTTGTGCCAGCAAACCGCCGACAATACCTGACAGCACATCACCCATGCCACCTGTCGCCATGCCGGGGTTGCCCACATCAGCAATGGCAACCTCGTCTCGCTCGCTGGCGATGACCGTTCCCGCGCCTTTTAACACGACAACGCCACCATAGCGTTTTGCCAACTTTGTCGCTGCAAGTATGCGATCACTTTCAATATCCGATACACGGCAATTCAATAAACGTGCAGCCTCACCGGGATGAGGTGTCAGCACGCGATTCTGCCGCTTATGCGGATTGATTGCCAGTAGGTTAAGCGCATCCGCATCCCATAACATGGGTTTGTTACAATATTCTGCCAGACGCAGTGCCTTTTTAGCCCATTCATCCTGCCCTAAACCGGGCCCAATCACGATGACATCCGCCCATTCCAGTCCCTGCCGCAGCGTATCAGTCGTCAGTTCCAGTACCATCAACTCAGGTCGGGCCGTCAGAAACGCCGATTGATACTGTTTGTGAGTAAGTACTCGCACCAAACCTGCACCGCTGTGTAACGCCGCATCAGCAGCCATCAATACCGCGCCACCCAAGCCGACGTTGCCGCCCACCACCAGCAGTCTACCGTTATCGCCTTTATGTTGTCCGGCCGTTCGAGGAGACAGCCATCCGGCAAGCTGCGCTGCGGTCAACCGCCGTATCGGCGCAGTTTGGTCGTCTAGCCACGTCTGTAAGCCTAGCGAGTGATAATGTAATTTCCCAACCTGCTCACGCGCACGGCCCGTCAGTAACCCCGGTTTCAGCGCAATAAATGTCACTGTCTGCGCCGCACAGATCGCGACGCCAGCACAGGCGCCGGTTTCAGCATGTAAGCCAGAGGGAATATCCAGTGAAACGATGGGGGCAGGATAGGCATTCGCCTGCGTCATTAACACCGCATAAGGTGTGCGCGGTGCGGCGGAAAGCCCAGTGCCGAGCAGACCATCAACGATAAGATCGATCCCTTGCGGCCACGACGTATCAGCATCCTGTGCCTTCACGTCCTGAACACGACCGCCCTGCTCCAGCCAGCGCTGGCGCGCAAGGCGAGCATCATCAGGCAACGGCTTATCGCTGGCACAGGCAATAACATCCACGTCGATGCCGGCCGCCAGCGCCAAACTGGCGACCACATACCCATCACCGCCGTTATTACCATGCCCAGCAAGAACCCGCCAGCGGCGGGTCGAGGGATAGCAGTAGCGAGCAACCTGAAATGCGGCTTCTCCCGCGCGCTGCATGAGCGTCCACAGTGAAAGCCCTGATTCGTGAGCCGCTCTGACTTCTTCACGGCGTACCCATTCGGCGTAAAACACCGCATCAGGTAACGCATCCTCTCGCTTCCGAATGTGACCCGTCATCATTTGCTCTTGGTTTTCATTACAATGACTTAAAATTAGCAAGCAACCTAAACCAACGCCAGCATTCCCCCCCTCTTCTCAGCGAGCATCGGCTACACAGCCAGGATATGATAACATCACCACGTCTTGTTTATTTCTGTGGTCCATCATGTCATACCCCTACAATCTCAACGAATTAGCGCAACACATCAAACAATGGGGACAGGCATTGGGATTCCAGCAGGTCGGCATCTGCGACACCGATTTGTCCACAGAAGAGCCTCGGCTTCAGGCGTGGCTGGATAAACAATACCACGGAGAAATGGACTGGATGGCGCGCCACGGCATGCTGCGGGCACGTCCTCATGAGCTGTTGCCCGGTACACTTCGCGTCATCAGCGTACGTATGAATTATCTTCCCGCCAAAGCTGCGTTCGCCAGCACCTTAAAGAACCCGCAGCTCGGCTATGTTAGCCGCTATGCGCTTGGTCGCGATTACCACAAGTTGTTACGCCAACGGCTGAAAAAACTCGGCGACCAGATTCAGGAATACTGTGGTGAACTGAATTTTCGCCCGTTTGTCGATTCCGCACCCATTATGGAACGTCCTTTGGCCGCGAAAGCTGGACTTGGCTGGGTTGGTAAACACTCACTAATTCTCAACAGAGAGGCGGGTTCCTGGTTTTTTCTCGGTGAACTGCTGATCGATTTACCGCTGCCCGTCGATCGGCCACAGGAAGAACAGTGCGGCCGATGTGTCGCCTGCATGACCACCTGCCCAACAGGCGCGATTGTCGCTCCTTATACCGTCGATGCCCGCCGCTGTATTTCCTATCTGACCATCGAATTGGAAGGTCCAATTCCTGAAGAATTCCGCCCGCTAATGGGCAATCGCATCTATGGCTGCGATGACTGCCAGCTGATTTGCCCATGGAATCGGTTTTCACAGCTCACCGACGAGGCGGATTTCAGCCCGCGTGCCGCGCTGCATACGCCGGAACTGCTGGCGCTATTCGGCTGGAATGAAGAGAAATTTCTTCGGATTACGGAAGGATCGCCAATCCGGCGCATCGGCCATCTCCGCTGGCTACGCAATATTGCCGTCGCACTAGGGAATGCTCCCTATCAGGATAGTGTTGTGCTGGCCCTGCAAACCCGTTTGGGTGAAAGCGAGCTGTTGGATGAACATATCCACTGGGCGATTCGTCAGCAGTTGGAACGCCGAGCGTCACTGGAAATTGACGTCCAGTCAACACAGAAAAAACGACTTATTCGTGCAGTAGAGAAAGGATTACCGCGCGATGCGTGAGTCGTTCAAACCGTTGTCATCAATTTGTCGCACGCGCTGTGAATAAATAAAAAAAACCGTTGCCAATCAACTGTCACAAAAAGTACAAGCGATCGTTATAACGTTTTTATAAGTAATATTTATGGATAAATATCAATAAGATACTCTACAGCATTTTATCAACAGCATGGCGTGATTAATAAATAATCAACACACAGCCTGTGGATAAGTCTGTTAAGAAGAATATGATTTTTTGTATTAACTGATAAAAAACGATATGGATTGAAGTAACGCTAACGCTCGAAATACGATGCTGTGTAGACAACAAAAACGTTCAACAGCACAGAGCGGCCAGCATTATGAATTTCTTATTGTCCCTTGGCAAGGGCTGAGATCTAATTTTTACGATCGAAGGGGGCGTTTTATGATCAAAAGGAAAATTTTACGATCAAAAACAAAAAGCGCGGCGATGCCCTTTTATGAGGCACCGCCGCGCGGTACGTTAAGATCGTCTTCAGAAAAACGGGACAGCGGCTAAGGTGCCCTCCTCCCTTTCCCGCGATCCGATGTTATGCGCGGGTTCTGATCAGGTAGTCAAAGGCACTCAAGGATGCTTTGGCACCTTCACCCGTCGCAATGATGATCTGTTTGTAAGGCACTGTCGTACAGTCACCAGCCGCAAAGACGCCTTTCACACTGGTTTCGCACTTGGCATCGATCTCAATTTCACCGATGCGGTTTCTGGCTACCGTACCTTCCAGCCAGTGGGTGTTAGGCAGCAGGCCAATCTGCACGAAGATCCCTTCCAGCGCTAAATCATACACCGTATCGGTAAGACGATCTTTGTAGCTTAGCCCCGTCACCTTCTGTCCATCGCCTTTCACTTCTGTGGTTTGCGCATTCAGAATGATGTCAACGTTCGGCAGGCTACGCACTTTGTCTTGTAATACAGAATCCGCTTTCAGTTCGGGTGCAAACTCAAGCAGCGTGACATGTTTCACCACGCCAGCCAGATCGATAGCGGCCTCCACACCGGAGTTCCCGCCGCCGATCACCGCGACGTGCTTGCCTTTAAACAGCGGACCATCACAGTGCGGACAGTACGTTACGCCACGCGTACGGTACTGATCTTCGCCAGGCACATTCATATTTCTCCAGCGCGCACCGGTCGCAATGATCACGCTACGCGCTTTCAGCGTCGCACCGGATACCGTAATCACCTGATGCGGTTTACTCGGTTCGCCGCCGGGAATTAAAGCTTCTGCGCTCTGCGCGTCGATCACATCAACACCATAGTCATCAACATGGCTTTTCAGTGCAGTCGCCAATTTGGCACCTTCCGTTTTCGGAACGGAAATGTAGTTTTCGATATCGACAGTATCCAGTACCTGGCCACCAAAACGTTCGCCGACCAATCCGGTACGGATGCCTTTACGCGCCGAATAGACCGCCGCCGCTGCCCCTGCCGGGCCGCTACCGATGATTAATACATCATAAACGTCGCGTTGGTTCAGTTTCTCAACCTGTTTAGCCCCCGCGCCAGTATCAATTTTAGTCACAATCTCAGCCAGGCTCGTCCGCCCTTGACTGAAATGTTCACCGTTCAGGAAAACGGTAGGAACGCCCATCACATTACGGCTTTGGATCTCATCCTGAAACACACCGCCGTCAATCGCGGTATGGGTGATATTTGGGTTCAACACTGCCATTAAATTCAGTGCCTGCACCACGTCCGGACAGTTGTGGCAGGACAGCGAATAATAGGTTTCAAAGTGGAACGTACCGTCAAGATGACGGATTTGATCGAGTAATTCTTTCGCTTCTTTCGACGGATGACCGCCCACTTGCAATAACGCCAGAATCAGGGAGGTAAATTCATGTCCCATTGGCGCACCGGCAAAACGCGGGCCGCTTTGGGAACCTGGGTTGGTAATCAGGAATGAAGGCTTACGTACTGCCAGATCATTCTTTTCAACGAAACTTACCCGCTCGGACAGCTCAGCGATTTCTGTCAGCAAGGTTCTGACTTCAGCAGATTTAGCGGAGTCATCCAGAGTCGCTATCAACTCAACAGGTTTGGTTAATTTTTCCAGATAGGCTTTCAACTGGACTTTCATCGTATTGTCGAGCATCGGTCGTCCTTAATTAGGCAAGTGGGTACAAAGACAAAGTCGTAGAGGGTGCTGGCCCCAAAAAACCGGGCCAGAAAAATCGGGTGCAACGCACCCGACAAAAGCAACCATGTTTTCTATAGCTATGTTTTCCGAGGTGTTAGCTTAGATTTTACCAACCAGATCCAGAGACGGTGCTAGCGTAGCTTCGCCTTCTTTCCATTTGGCCGGGCACACTTCGCCAGGGTGAGAAGCCACGTACTGAGCTGCTTTCACTTTACGCAGCAGATCAGAAGCATCGCGGCCAATACCTTCGGCCGTGATTTCTACTGCCTGGATGGTGCCCTGTGGGTCAACGATGAACGTACCACGGTCAGCCAGACCTTCGGCTTCACGCATGTTTTCAAAGTTGCGCGTCAGTTGGCCCGTTGGGTCACCGATCATGGTGTATTTGATTTTGCCAATCGTTTCAGAGCTGCTATGCCACGCTTTGTGCGTAAAGTGGGTGTCGGTAGAAACAGAGTAGATTTCCACGCCACGCTGTTGGAATTCGTCGTAATAGTCAGCGACATCACCCAGTTCGGTCGGGCAAACAAACGTAAAGTCAGCCGGATAGAAGAAGAATACGCTCCATTTTCCTTCGATATTCTTCTCAGTCACTTCGATGAATTGACCGTCTTTGAAAGCCATGTTTTTGAACGGTTTAACTTGGGTATTGATTACTGACATCACTTTATCCTCATGTGTTTTCGTATGTAGCTAAAGTACAGAAATGTGATCATTATCACCAATCTGTTGTCTTTATCGAATCAATAAGCAATACCTAACTTGATTCAACCTCAAGGGGATCAATCTGCATGTCTTTGCCACCAATTCTGAGCATCTTGAATGCGTGGCGTAATAACCTCAATGTTGCTTTCTTTAATCAGAGCAATCAGCTTTTCCGTCCCCCATTGAGCCAAACAGTCTGCCCACAGGCCGCCATTATCCTGTACGATTACGCACAAGGATCTTCGCACCGATACCCCATCCTACTCGAGGAAAAACGAGCACTTCGTTATGACCATTGCCTGCAAATCAATAGCAAAAAGCAGACAAGTGACCTCCCAGCATTGGTTACCCAGATTACCGCCCTGTAGCAGGCTTTCAACACCGTCTTCCAACAGGCCAAACCATTTGACCTGGACAGAAAGGACTTTTGCATCGCGTCCCTGTAGCCGATCGAGCAGTGTCTGGCGAGAATAGACAGTGAAATATTGTGCAGCACCGATTGAGAGGAAACACCGGTACTGTAGGTGTGTGAAATACCCTGTAAACAGATCAGTTCCCCTCGTAGCCGATGTTATCGGCACGCCAGTCCAACAGCAGAATAGCGGTCATAAACATGTTCCTTACGGGATGAAGCCCTGCGGGCGCACCCGTCGTTATTACATTTAAGATTAGGCCGAAGCCTGAATGAGCGACGTTAACAATGCGCCGCGCTTCGCCTCCGATTTTTTCACCAGTGCCGCGATCTTTTTGGTGTTGCCCCAGATGTGATACAAAATTTGTTCGATCACGGCAGGCTCCCGCCCCCGCACTTCTTCAACCAGTTGCTCGAACAGCGCATCATCCTCTAGCGCAGGCACTATATTCAGTTTTAGTCCTTCTGTCGCATGACTCAGGCAGGCAACCAGTACGGCCACGTTTTGCCTTGTCACACCATGCTTATCGAAAAACGCCCGAATGAAGGCATCCTGTACCGATTGATGCTCATCATCCACGCTTTCCATATACGCTTTTACGAGTGGGAAATACCCCGCCTCGGTCAGACCCAAACCAAATACCGCATAGCTTCCCGGCATACAGCATTTTTCGCCTTCTGAATCGGCGTACCATTCAAATTGCTCAATCGCTGCACGCGCATAATCCTCAAGAAGCGGATAATTCGATGCATACTGTAACGCGTTAGCAAAAAAACGATGGGTATCCGATTTTGCTAACCCTTTAATAGGAAGGTACTGCCGCACCGACGATTTCAGGACGATCTTGTAGCTCTTTGGGAAGCCGAGCGTCAGTAAGCGCGTAATGAAGCCCAGCGCCAGCGCATACGCTTCGACGCTTTCCTTGCGAATACGAACGGTGATGGTCGCAAACACATCATTCGCCACGCATTCAACCCCTTCATTCTTCAGGTTAATCAGCGCGTGCTCAAACGTGCCGCTTCCCTCTTCCATCATGCTTACCGCACGCGGATAGCCCAACTGCTTCGCGATATCCAGATATTCCAGAGCCTGCGGCTTACTATAAGAAGGTTCATAGCGCAAAATCATGATTGCCGCATAGAGCACAAGTTCTATGGGGTGAAACGTTTGTGAATCCTGCCAATCCAAACTGATTCCGGGTTTAAGAGTATAGATTGTCGGTTGAAAGGACTGTTTAGGCTGGGACTTATCGCAATACCGCAACAGAAATTGCTGCTCTACCCACCTTTTTAATGCGACGATAATCGTGCGCCGATGCTCTGATAATTCTGCCTGCCCAGCGTTTCGCTGCTGAATGTATTCAAACTGCGTCATGATCCAGTGAATATCCTGCGAAGGAAAAAGCTGTACATCAAGCAGGTGACGAGCCAGAAAGAACGTTTGCAGCGACTCCGTCGGCACATTGCCATGCGCAAGGTGCCGATCGGTATAGGCGTGAATGGACGAGAGTAACCGCTGTTTTTTCACTTCATTAGTGAACGTGAACAGCGTAACCAGTAAGCGGCCTTCGGTTGCCGGGAACATGGCTCGAAAACGGAACCGATAGTCAATCAGCGCAGTATCCGCCAGTTTCTCCACCCAAAGAGCGATCGCCTGAGTCAGCGCTGGAATCACCTCTTCCTGTATTTGCACAACGCTCAACTCACCTTTGCGATTACCGGGATACAGCCCGTCGGCATCACATTTTGACTCTGGGGATATTTGCGTGCGGCTCGGCGTATAATCCAGCATCACATTGTTATGGATACCCATTTGCAACGTGGTTCGCGCAATGACGTCATTGGCATCGATTCTTTTCTCCAGCGTGTCAAACCACTCGTCGATTACCGTAAGCGATTTATCCCGCATAAAGAGAGCGTGTTGTGGTGATACCCCGGTTTCGTTTGAATGCCTGTCCGTCATTTTTCTTTTTTCCTTATTATTTATCGCAGATGAAATGTTGCCCCAAAGCGCGGTATTGATGATGTTTACCAACCGCCTCCGCCACCACCGCCGGATCCGCCTCCCGATGACCCTCCGCCGGAAGAACCCGAACCGATGGAACTGCCGCCTCCCCGACCCGAACGAGTGCCCGACACGGTCATCGATGAAGAACTACACGCTTTGTTGAACTGGGACAGACCATCCCACTGCGTGCTGGAAAACACGTCAGAGACCATTTGGTGATGCTTCAGATACTGAGCAAACGTATTCGCCCAAGTTTCCCCCACGCCCAATGCCAGCGCATAAGGCAGCATGCGTTCAAAGTGGGTCACGCGTTCATCAGGCGGGTACAACGTTTCATAACGGCGTTCTTCTGCGGTGCGAAGATACAGGGTCATCCCTTTGGCGACAGCCAAACCATCCAGCCCCTTTTGGGTGTGACGCGGTACGATGCAGAAAAACACCAGACACAGTAACAGGCTGACCAATAAGGCGCCCTGATAGTCATCTGGCAGTTGAGATGACGTCAGTAAGCGAAAGAGCCCGAGACCAAACGGCAGCGTAAAGAGAAACCCGGCCACCACCAGAAAAAGCGAGACTTTACTTTTCTCACTATTCTTTAGCTGCGCGGAATAGCGTACGTATTTCAGTAATTGCAGACACAGCGTCGTACTGAACAGCAGGAAAGGCAGACCAATAACCGTACTGATCGCCGTCCAGAGATTGAAGAGAAAGCCGTACAGCACCGGAACCAACAGGCTTAGCGCGAGACCCACTCTCACCGCACCTGCAATCGATAAAAACAGCATCGGATGCATTTTTTCATAATGCGCCTCTTGCGCCTTACGCGCCTTTTGCAATGGCGCAGAACGCATGCTGGTTTCCGTAATATCCAGTTTCTTCGTCTTGCCGGAAAACAAGGTGCTGAGAAGTGCTCTATCTTCAGGCGCCAGCTTCTGAGACGCGCCGTCAGGTAAGCGAGTGAGCCACTGTTCCTCTCGTTGGGGCGTCATGCCGCTTCGGCTTTTTCTCGGCTTATGGATGACTTTTGTCAGCGCAACCGCACGCTTAGCAACCAGATCCAATACATCGCTGGAGAAAGCCACGTTATCGTAGGTTCGTTGGCAGAGGTAACGTACATAGCCGGGAGAAATGCCATTGGGAACGTTATACAACGGCATGACCGCAGGTTTAGTTAAGCCAAGGGGAGTGATATGTTTACTCCACCAAAACAGGTAGTAAGCCACGATCAGGAAAGGGGGAAACCACAGTATTCCACTTTTCAGCGTGGGTGAAAGCCAATGCCCCAACAGCGAATCTTCCTGCGGTGCGGGAGCGGAAGCCAAAATACTCCGCGGCCACGTGTAGGCGACCGTAACACCTTCCCCCGGATGCAGCGGCGCGAGCGTCTCGATACTACCATCCGCCAGAATACGGGCGTTATCACCCTTCCTGCCCACTGGACCGGTATAGACGTCAATCGATTTCAAGCGGGAGTCTTTACCGCTGGCAGAGAGAAACGCCGCGTGATCCGGCAAGTGCAGACGGAAACGCACCTGATTGATGGGATAACTCCAACCGTTACCGGTGACGTTCCAATACAACTCATCCCAGTCGGGAAAGCGGCTGAAATGGTTACTCACCTGATATTGAATACGGTAGCGATAGACTCCGGGTGGCAGTTGGCGATCGGCGCGGCCAATCAGTACCTTAATCTGTTCGCCCGTTTGATCGATGCTGTAGCTCTCCGGTTCGCCATCTCGCAGCACCTGTGTAATCTGGTAAGTCAGCCGAAACGTACTGCCATCCTGCCGATGCCAGACCAGCGGGAGCGAGCGGAAAATGCCTCGTTTGATCTGCTCGCCGGTCGACTGAACCTGAATAGCCTCATCCACCAGCATGGTGCCATCCGTCTGGAAGCGAGCCTGCGAATCAAACAGCAAAATGCGTTCGTCCGCCACCTGATGATAAGCCGTCGTTCCCGGCACAACGCTAACCCCAGGGATAAACGAATGATCCATCGCGTTTGCCTGAGCCAGAGCACTCCACACGAGTAAAACCAGCCAACTGCAACGGCACAGCGCATCCCACCACTTTGCCATCACGTTACTCCATCCGTGGAACGTCACCCTCTGCGGGATTCTCCAGTTCAAAGAACGTCTCAGTTTTAAACTGGAACAGGTTGGCGATTAACAGACTGGGGAAGGATTCCACCTGAATATTCATATCCCGCACCGTGGCATTGAAATAACGGCGCGACATTTGAAGTTGCTCCTCAATTTCAGAGAGCGATTGCTGTAAGGCGAGGAAGTTTTGATTGGCCTTCAGGTCAGGGTAGGCTTCCGCCAGCGCAAAAAATCGCCCCAGCGTCCCTGAGTATTCCCGTTCATTTTGAGCAATTTGACGCCTGCTGCCGGTCTGACTGGTTCGCTGACGGGAAATGGCTTCCAGCAGATCTTTTTCGTGCTGCGCGTAGCGCTTGACCAACGTCAGAAGATTGGGGGCCAGATCGTGACGGCGTTTCAGTTGCACCGCAATGCCGCTCCAGGCTTCATCTTTAAAACGTCGCAGAGATATCAACCGGTTGTAGGTAAAAATCGCCCAGAACACCACCAGACCAACCAGAGCTAAACCAAGATAAATTTCCATTTTAAACTGTCTTTTCGCTGTGATAGAGAAGGAAAATCAACGCGTTGGGGTAACAATGAAGAGTACCGACGAATAGTAACGCATCCCGGCATCTTTGGTGACAGGAAATTACAGCAGTTTAGTTTTTCTCACGATCCTGGTTTTCTCATAATGCAGAAAAGGTGTGATAAATCAGTCTCTGGCAGTCCCACAGTACAAGGAGGAAGTCAGTGCTGTGGGATACAGGCCAATCGGGCGTTCAGCGTGGCGTTATCAATGACGAAGCGGTATTTCACATCACCTTTGAGCATCCGCTCGTAGGCCTCATTGATTTCGTCGGCGCGGATAAGCTCAATATCGGAAACAATGCCGTGCTCGGCACAGAAATCCAGCATTTCCTGCGTTTCAGGAATGCCACCAATCATCGATCCGGCCACCGTTCGGCGTTTCATGATCAGGTTAAACACATTGGGAGACGGGTGCGGTGACGCAGGCGCACCGACCAGCGTGAGTGCACCATCGCGCTTCAGCAGCACCAGAAACGCATCCAGATCGTGCGGTGCCGCCACAGTATTCAGGATTAAATCGAAGCTGCCCGCGTGCGCCGCCATTTCCTCAGCGTTACGAGAAACGACGACGTCGTTTGCCCCCAGCGCCTTGGCATCTTCACGCTTGGATTCAGACGTGGTGAACGCCACAACATAGGCACCCATGGCATGCGCCAGTTTGATCCCCATGTGGCCAAGCCCGCCGATACCCACAACGCCGACCTTCTTACCCGGCCCGGCATTCCAGTGGCGCAGCGGTGAATAGGTGGTAATCCCCGCGCACAGCAGCGGCGCGACCGCAGCCAGTTCCGCTTCGGAATGACGTACACGCAGCACATAGCGTTCATGCACAACAATCTGTTGAGAGTAACCGCCGAGCGTCCAGCCGGGCTCATCCGCCGTCGGGCCGTTATATGTGCCGACCATCCCATCACAGTAGTTTTCTAAGCCGTCATCGCACTCTTCACAGTGTCGACAACTGTCCACGATGCAGCCGATACCGACCAGATCGCCCGCCTTAAAGGCGGAGACATGTGCCCCTACCGCAGACACCCGCCCGACGATTTCATGGCCGGGCACGCAGGGAAACTGTGTTCCTGCCCACTCAGCACGCACCTGATGCAGGTCAGAGTGGCAGATACCACAGTACGCAATCTCAATCTGGACATCGTGGGCTCCCGGCGCACGACGGACGATCTGCAACGGTTCAAGAGGTTTATCGCCCGCATGGGCCCCATACGCATGTACAAGCATGGCTATTTCCTTTTCTGTTGAGAAACCGATTATGTTGAGAATCGATCATGTTAAGAAATCGACTATTTTCCTAAATCCCTCAGCAGACAGGTATAGCATTCCGATGGTTTTCTTGCCCGATCCGATGAATCCTACCTCATCAGAAGGCAATCTTGGTCAACGCCAGTGAAGCGCCTAATGCAATCAAGGCAACACCGATACCTTTGTCGACCAAATGTTGGCGATCGATCAGTCGGCGACGCATGGCCGGTGCCGCAAAAAACAGCGCAACAAGGCTGAACCAGACCCAGTGCGCCACCGACATGAATAACCCATAACCAAAATTATGGCTCATTGGGCTACCGGGCTGCACGACCTGAGTATAGGTAGCGACGACAAACAGCATGGTTTTTGGGTTAAGCGCATTGGTGAGAAAGCCCATGCGAAACGCGGCAAGCGATGACGGCGCATGGCCTGATGCCTCTCCCAATGTTATTTTTGTCTTATTGGTTAACGACTTGTACCCCAGATAAATCAGGTATGACGCCCCCAGAATCTTCATCGCCATAAATAGCATCGGGGAGTTAACAATCAATACCGCGATGCCAAAAACGGTATACATCACATGGATCTGGACGCCGCAGGCAATGCCAAACGCGCTGAGTAAACCCGCGCGCGAACCAAAGGCATAACTATTGCGGGTCACCATAGCAAAATCAGGCCCCGGACTGATCACCGCCAAAATGGTGATCGTCGCGACGGCAATTAACTCATTCATTAACGTTTTCCTTGTTCGGCAAGCCATCTTTTTTCACGATGATTTTGCACAGATAGGTGACAAACTGGCGAAAGGAGGAATAAAAAGGCGACTGACGTAATACGGCTATCAACGATGCCAACCCCACGGCAACTCCTCACTATTTAATCTATTACGCCTCTTATCGTCTGAGGGCAGTTTGATTATTCAGCGTTTGCATGGGGCAAAAAAGCGATTTATCTTGGTATAAATCTGTCAAATTTCATCGTGTATATGAAAATTCCTTCGTTAGCTTCTTTTCGCTTCTTTGAAGCGGCCGCACAAACCGGTAGCTTTGTTAAAGCCGCCGAGTCCCTGCATGTCACGCATGGTGCCGTCAGCAGGCAGATCAGATTGCTGGAAGAGGCGCTGGGGGTTGAATTATTTGAACGACGCAACCGCGCGATCTTTTTAAACGCAGCAGGACGTTCTTTGCATACGGTCACGCAGTCCGTTTTTGAACAGCTTGAAGGCGCGGTTTATCGCCTACAGCAAAGTGCACAGGATGACGTGCTGACGCTGTCATGTGAGCCTACGATTGCCATGAAATGGCTGATTCCACGGCTGCCGGCGTTTAATCAGGCGCATCCCGATATCAAACTTCATCTGGTGGCTGCGGGCGGGCCGATTGATTTTGTGCGTAGCGGCGTTGATCTCGCACTGCGGCGTGATGATTTTCACTGGGAGCCGCAAACGCATGCGGTAAAGGTGTGTGACGAATGGATGGGGCCGGTCAGCCGTGACAAAACCGAGCGCAAAAACAGTTTGGAGGGAATGCGTTTGCTCTATACCGGAACGCGACCGAAAGCGTGGGCAACCTGGCAACGGCAGACGCATGTGTCACTCAAAGGCAGCACCAAGGCGGACTATGAACACTTTTATCTGTGTATTCAGGCTGCCGTCTCGGGATTAGGCATAGCAATGGCCTCTTTCCTGATGGTGCAGGACGAGATTGCGAACGAGCAACTGCATGCACCGTATGGATTTGCGCGGGATGGATCGGCTTATTATCTGTTATCGCCCATCCCCTTTGAGCAAAATGAAAAGTATGTACGATTTCATACCTGGCTAATGCAGGAAGTGTCTACCGGCCTTTCCGGGGTCGAGAATGCTTGTTAAACCCGCACTAGAAGTGCAATGACAGCACATTCCCGTGAATCCAACTTCACCACTGAACATGATTATCGCCGCCTCACTCGTGGGATTGGTGACAGGGTACACACTGCCGCTGATCAGCCTGAAGCTGGCAGAGCACGGGCACAGCACGGCGACGCTCGGTATTCTGGCGGCTCTTCCGGCGGCGGGGATGATGCTATCCTCTTTCGTTACGCCGTGGCTCAGCCGCCACCTGCACGCTAGCTATCTGTTATCCGGCAGCCTGATTATTCTGGCGGCCTCAACTGTTGCCTCATTCCTGCTGTCACACCCTGTCTCGCTCATTTTACCCCGCCTGTTAACCGGGCTGGCGTCGGGGGTTTTGGTGGTACTGGGAGAAACCTGGGTTACCAGCCGGGCTTCAGACAAACACAAAGCGACGCTGACAGGGCTGTATGCTTCCGTTTTCACCGGATGTCAGTTGATAGGGCCGCTGCTGATTGCCGCTGGCGAGAATATTCAAACCTATGCCCTGTGGCTGATTTGTGGCCTATCCGCCGCGTGTGCGTTCATGCTGAGGAACTTCGCCAGTATGGTTCGAGCGGATGAACAGTCCTCGACGTCTTATCGGGATCTTATCCCTTTTCTTCCGGCAATCGCCTCTGGCGTGCTCTGCTTCTCCTTCTTCGATGCCAGCATACTTGCGCTCTTTCCGCTTTACGGCATGGAACAAGGCTTAGACGAAAAATCCGCGATATTACTGGTTACACTCATTTTTCTGGGCGATGCCGTCTTTCAGACGCCGATTGGCTGGCTGGCAGACAAATGCGGCATCATAAAAACCCACATCAGCTGCGGCATCCTGTTCTGTGTAATGCTGGTATTGATCACTTTCTCATTCTCCCCTGCACTTCTGGTTCCCGTCTGTATCGTACTGGGCGCAGCGGCTGGCGGGCTTTACATGCTATCTCTGGTTCGGGCGGGTCAGAAATTTGCCGGTCAGCGGCTAATTGTGATGAATTCACTTCTGAGACTAGTGTGGTCTGCGGGCAGTATCAGCGGGGGCCGCTGTTCTCTGGTGCAGCCATTACGTTCTACGGTTACGACGGTCTCATCGTCACCTTATTGTTAACCGGCGTGCTGTTTGTCGGCATACAGAGCGTATTAAGAAAAGAACGCGTATCACGTTCGCTGGGTGAAGAGTGAATGTAACATTAGGCTCACCAAGCCAGAGACGGCCTGGTGAGCCTGAAATGGATACGGCAGAGGGGCGGCTTATGCCGCCATTTCGCGTTTGAACACCTCCAGCGTGTGCGCCTTGACGCGAATAAACTCAGGATCGCTCATCGCCTCCGCACCGCGTGGACGCGCTAAATCAAACGGCACAATCTCCGACACCGTCGTCGGCCGACGCGTCAGCAGCAAGATTTCGTCCGCCAGAAACACCGCATCTTCTAAATCGTGTGACACGATGACCATCGTCACGCCGGTCGCCAGTTGAACCTCTTGCAGCTTGTCGCGGATGAACAGCGTCATTTCAAAATCCAGCGCGGAGAACGGTTCATCCAGAAACATCACCTCCGGCCCCGTCGCCAGCGCCCGCATGATACAGACCGTCTGCTGCTGTCCGCCGGAGAGTTCATACGGATAACGCTGGAGATCGAAGCGAATATCAAACATCGCGATCAGTTCATCCATCCGCGCCTGAACGTCATGTTTGCTCATCCCGCTGCGCACCAGCGGATAGGCAATATTCTTCCAGGCACTCATCCAGGGAAAAAGCGCATCACGATAGTTTTGAAAGACATAGCCAATTCGGGTTTCCGCCAGCGTCTTGCCATCAAACAGGATATCGCCGCTATCGACGGGAATCAGCCCGGCAATCATGTTCATCAGCGTCGATTTACCACAGCCGTTCGGCCCGAAAATCGACACAATCTTGCCACGCGGCAAATCCAGATTCAGATCGGTATACAGCGGCTGACCCGCAAACGACTTGTTTAACCCGCGAATGGTGACGTGGGTGTTCGGTGCCGGATAAGGCGGCAGCGCCGTCTCCGATTTTGCCACTTGCGCTATGCTCTGTGTCATCATGCTTTGCCACTCCAGTGAACAATTCGTTTTTCTACGACCAGAAACAGGACGTTAAGCAGATATCCCAGTGCGCCCGTAATCAGAATAGAGGCGTACATATCCCGAATGTTGAACACCTGCTGCGCATCGATGATGCGGTGCCCCAGCCCTGTTTCCGAGCCAATAAACATCTCCGCGACGATCACGATCACCAACGCCATCGACACCCCCGTGCGCAGGCCGACAAAGGTTTGTGCCAGACTTTCCAGCAGCATAATGTCTTTAAAAATATGCCAGCGGGAGATCCCCATGACCTGTGCCGCCATCAGACGGGTTTTCTTGGCATTCATCACGCCATAGGCGCTGTTGAACAGAATCACCAGCACGGCCGCAAACGCCGAAATAGCGATTTTATTCGCGTCGGTGATGCCGAAAATCAGCAAAAATAATGGGATCAGCGCTGACGATGGCGTAGAGCGGAAGAAGTCGATCAGAAACTCCAGGCTGCGGTAAATCTTTTCATTACTGCCCAAAATCACGCCGAGCGGCACGCCAATCAGTGCAGCAAAGCCAAATGCAGCGAGCGTACGGTATAACGTCGCACCAATATCCGTACGCATGCTGGCATCCGCGAAGGACTGGAACATATAGCTCAACGTATCGACTGGCGATGGCAATAAAATAGGGTTCAGCCATTTTGCGCTGACCGCCAACTGCCAAAAGAGAAACAACAGAATCGGGCCGACAGCGGGCAATAATTTAGACGTCCAGTGCTGACGCATAATAAAGATCCTCTCTTAAGGCTGATAAATCAGGCTGCTAACATCCACCGGCTGCCGGAAGATTTTTCTTTCCGTGAACACATCGTAAAACGTCTGGAACCACGCCAGATTGTCGCCTTTTAGATCGTCATACATGACAAACCCCGGCAACGGCACCTCTTTACTCAGCTCGGCTTCAATACTGGTGTATCCGGTGATATGTTCACGAGCCGCTTCTGGGTTCTGCTGAATAAACTGCACCGATTTGGCATAGGCTTGCGTAAAGCGTTTTGCGTCCGCCGCTCGGCTTTCGATAAAACCGCTATTTAGTGCCGCCGCACCGCCAAACCACGGCGCATCGGGGTTACCGAGCACATAGCGTGAGATCACCCCAGTTTCCAGCGTGCGCGACAGCCCTTTCAATCGGCCTACCGTCCCCGTCGGTTCCAGCGTATAAACGCCGTCAATCTGGCCGGCGGCCAGCGCTGCGGCATGCTGCCCAACCGGCAATTCGGTCACGCGCAGTTCATCCGCCGTAAAGCCGTTTTTTTCCAGAATGATTTTGGTCATCACCACATTCTGAATACCCGGCCCACAGGCGATACGTTTCCCTTTCAGCTCCGCGATACTTTTTACGTCGCTGTTTAACGGCACCAGAAATTCATCCAATACCATCTGATGATTCGACGGGTTTGAACAAATGATCTTGAACAGGCCGGGTGAGGTAATCGCGCCTAATCCTAATGCGCCAGTGGCCGTACCGTTCGCACATCCGTGTATGCGTCCCGTGATCATCCCCTCGACAATCTGTTGCGGGCTGGCGAATTTCACTGCTCGCACATTCAGCCCTGCCTCTTTGAAAAAGCCCCGCTCAACGCCCACGTATAAAGGCAGACCACCCACAATGGGCCAGTAGCCGATACGTATTTCTTCTCCTTCGGCAGCGAAAACCGTGCCCGGCAGCAGGCTACTTAACGTCAGCGCACCTGCGCTAATTGCTGACCACTTCATTAACTGCCTGCGTTTACGATCGATATTGTCATTGTTATTTTTCATGTGTTCCCCCTTCAACGGTGAGCTAACAACAGCCGATTAACCCCAGCCTGAAAAAACCGATCAGGTCAATTGCCTGAGTCACCCATCTTGTACACAAGATGGTATATAAGACTAAGCACAGGCCGTGCCATGATTTCCAATACGGTGAAAATGCAGTAAACACAGGGGTTCCGGTGGCGTTAACGCACCAAAACAAGGCAAAACGTTACAAAAATGCATTACGAGTGATGCAGAATGACTCTGCCGCCAGTGCATCGCCTTCTTGCTGAGGCTGACAAATGTGACATCATAAAAACCATTGATTGCTGCGTTTTTCTCTGCATTATCCTGAATCTTTATCGCCCCTCTATTTGGGCCATCGACGACTGAGGATGAGCATGTTGCCAAAGCTCAGTGAGCAATGTTGATAAGCGCGCTGATTAGTAGAGAAGTGTGACGACAGCCGACCGCGAATTAACCGTAGTGATTGTCGTTGATTCGGCATGGTATAGTCTCAACCATGCGCTCCATCAATACGGTTTTCCACCTGATGGATGTGCCGCTGCGCTGCCCAGATTACACCAGCGTCAGTCAGCGGGCCCCATAAGAGCAAAAATGGAATCAATAAATCCCTGAGCCGCCCGCAGGGTCAGACGGAAAACACGTTTAATCATCAGCACAGTAGTGATGGCAAGCTCGGAATAACGCAGAGATCGTCCCCGTGATGAAGGCGTTGCTGACTCATACCATGCCTGAATAGCCTCGTCGTTCAGCCAAAAAGTGACGGAGCCTCGGTTGATAAAAACCTTGTTATAGGTACACCAGTGGGTGAGGTAGAACTTCTATTTAGCCACGGCACTGCCCGTTTTGTCAGGATAATGCGTGATCTGATCCTCCAACTCAGCAAAAGTCCGATTTATTCAACAAAGCCGGATGACGTTAATGGTGACATATCATATTTTTTTAATCCTAAGATTAAAATACTGCTGGCAACCATTACACAGGCGGCGGTAAACCAGACTATGGACAGATCATACCGATCTGCAAAGTACCCCGCTAGTACGGGAGAGATTCCACCTGCGATCATACCGATATTCATCACGAAACCTATCGCTGCACCTCGAAGTTGTATAGGTACAAGCTCGGCGGTGAAAGAAATGACAAGTGGCGTAACGGGATAACCAAGCAAGCCAAGCAATAAAACAAGTACAACCACCACAAATACCGGCAGATGTAGCACCATTGACGCCATCAGGCCACCGCTAAGCAATGTAATACCTAACAGCACAGCACGTTTACGGGAAAAGTCGCCATTATCACAATAGCGCCCTAACAAAAATCCACCCAATGCCCCAGTAAGCCCTAACAGGCTCGCGATAGTACCGGCAGTGCTAATCGGCAGTTGCTTTGCATTCATCAGGAATGTAGGTGCCCAAAGTAGCACGATCCACCAGCCACTAAGCAACATGAAGTAATAGAATGCCATCAACATAACCGAAACGTTTCCAAACAGCGATGCTAACGGTATCGGTGTTTTTGTTATATTTCTTTCAGTTTTAGGTGTTTGTTTTTGCTTAGTATCAGATCTAACTAATAGCGCATATAATAAAGCAATAAAAATACCTAGCGCACCAGCAACATAAAACACAACCCGCCATCCATAAACTGGACCTAAAACAGCACCAAGCCACGTTCCCAAAAAACCACCTATCGGATATCCCATCCAATAGAGAGACATTATCGTAGTACGCTGACGCTCATTGGTTACATTGGCAACCTCTAACGACGCTGCTGGCCAAAATAAACCTTCACCAATACCAGTTATCACTCGATAAAAAATGAGTGATGTAAGTCCACCAGCAACGCCAGTTAATATTGTTGCGCCAGAAAACATTATCAGACCAGTGATAAGAATGGGTTTTCCGCTTAATTTATCCGCTATAATACCTGAAATGAATAAGAAACCGATAAACCCATAGAAGAACGAACTCATCAATATGCCAGACTGACCTTTATCAAGGTTAAATTCATGGGCAATTAATCCTATTGCTGATGAGACAGTCATACGGTCAACTGAATACATCATGTAGCCTAACCCGCAAAGAACTGACACAAGAACCATTTTCTTTGTATCTGTATTCATTTAATACTCCAAATAACATCCGGATACATAATGGAATTATATTAACCTATATTAATCCAGGTCATTAGCACATAAAAAAATAAACCATAGCTCATCAACAACAGTAATATCAGTCAATAAAATAAATATTGCTGATAATTTATATTATTAAGGTTATTAGATAATTTACTATTCACTTCAGGCTATAGATAATTTTCTCAGCCTGAAGTGGTTATGATATTTAACTACGGTGACAACTCCTCCAAAGATTTACCTTTTGTCTCAATAGCAAATAGCCATGTGACCAGCCCTCCAATCAACGCAATAATTGCGAATACGGTAAATACATAACGTATACCGAAATCTGCTACGATAAGACCGACCAGGATTGGGCCAATGGATGATCCTGCCCGGAGCCACGCACTGGAAAAACCGATCCCCATGGCACGAAGACGTGTAGGATACAATTCCGCTGAATATAGATAGAGAGAGAAAGCGACCGTTTGCAACATTGCATAGGTTACGCTACCGAAAACAAGTACCTGAACTGCGGCATCGGCACCTAGAACAGATAGTGTAATCAAGGGTAGGATAGCCAGCAAGAATGCCCAAGTGTACCAGCGTTTACGACCAATCCGATCAATCAACAATGCGCATATGATTGAGGCTACAACGCCGCACGATGATGTAATCCATCCATATGCCAGGCTGGTTTCCAGCGGAAGTTTAAAATAGGTTTTGTACAACGTCGGAAACCAGGTAATCATACCATTATTGACGGTATACACCGACAGCCACATCGCCCATAGAGTGAAAGTCCGTTTTTTGTACATCCCCGTAAAAAGCTCTTTTACACCTTTAGTGGCGGTAGGTTGCTTGATCTGCGGTTTAATAACCGGCTCAGGCAATTCCAGTCCACGGCGAGTGGCTTCCCCTTCAAGTATGGCAACGACTTTTTCTGCTTCCTTAGTCCGACCTTTCGAAGCCAACCAGCGCGGCGATTCCGGCATCAACCACCGTAATGGCATGGCTAGTGCAGAAGGAATTAGGCCAATGAGGAACATGATTTTCCAACCATAAATTGGCACAAGAAAATATCCAATCAGACCTGCAAACATCATACCTATAGGGAAAACGACTTCATAGAGTAAGAAGAATCTTCCGCGTTTTTTCGCACCGACAAATTCATTAATATAAGCACTGGCAATCGGTACTTCTGCACCGATGCCAATTCCCTGGAAGAAACGGATAATTAATAATGACAGTCCACTCCAGGCGAATAAACAGGCTGCATCCATCAGTACAAAAAGAATGATCGTTATCCTCAGGACACTGATGCGTCCTATTTTCTCCGCCAGAGAACTAAAGAAAACCGCACCACATAGTTGACCAATATAACTGGCGGCAATAATCATCCCCACAAAAGCAGAACTTAGATTCCACTCCTGAGTAAGCTGGGGTAATGCAAATGCAATAGCTATAATGGTATAGGCATCAAAGAAAGTTGAAAGTCCGACAATGACGCGAATTGCCATTAGCCGTCGTGTAATCGGCAGGCGTTCAAGGCGCGCCACCAATTCTGCAGATTTTGACGCTCCGCCAGTGGTCACAACTGAATCGATTGCTTGAGTTGACATAGTTATACCCTGATATTGTTTTCATCTTAGGTACATACGCACTACAACGAACAACGACGACAGGGCTAAGAGGTTAAAGCTCTTAACTCTGTTATATTCATCTGCGTCTATTTATGATGAGTTATATTATGTAAATGTTATTGTACAAACCATGATCTGACATTTACTAAATTCAGCATATATCAACATCATAAACCCCTCTTGATGATTTATGATAACCAATACATATAAAGATAATGAAATTAAATAGAATGCTAAAAAGTTATTCTCTCAGATTAAATAACTTTATGGCATTAGTTCGTCCAATCTGCCATTTTTCAGCATCAGAAATAGCTGCATTATCAAACCACTCTCCACCATCTGTCATTTGCATCCAGGGATGGTCGGAAGAAAAACAAACACGATCCACACCAACAATATCTGCTACATTCATCATCGCTTTGGTGTCGAAAAAGCCAGACGTCGTAAAAACAAAGTTAGATTTCAGATAACCATAAATTGTTTTTTCCAGTTTACTGTTTGGTACTTTTTGCGAATAGGTTTTACTAATACGCCATTGCGTCGCTGGAAGAGCCTCGCCCAGATGCCCCAAACAAACCGTGAGGCCAGGAAAACGATCAAAAACGCCGCTTGTAATCATACGTAAGGCGTGCGTTGAACACTCAACCAGAAATGCCCATGTCGCGGCAAGCATCTCTGGATGACCTTCAAACATCATTTGCTGACTCTGCAGAGGATTGCGTGGGTGCAGATAGATAGGAACACCGAGCGCTTGAGCCTTTTCCCACAATGCGTCATAGCGAGGATCATCAAGATAGATGGCTTTCTCCGGACCTGCATTAGCAAAACTATTAATGAGCGCGCCATGAAAACCCAGACTTTTCACACATCGTTCTAGTTCGGCTGCCGATGCCTCTGCATCCTGAGTAGGTAATGCAGCAAATCCCCCCAAACGATTTGGAAATCGCTCAACAATCGACTTAAGTTCATCATTAACGCGTTGTGATTTGTCAATGCTGACATCTGGAGCTAATTCCCCCTGCATTCCAGGTGAGTTAAGCGACAAAATGGCATAGGCTATTCCAGCCTGATCCATCAGTTGGATTCGCCGCTCATCAACTTCCAGCAGCTGTTTATGTACCTTAGGCACACTCTGTGCTGACATACCCGAAGGCAATGAATCAAAACTAGGGGTAATAAAATGCTCTTCGAAAGCGATCTTCCAGGGACCGTCGGTCATCGCTCTCTTTAAATCTAATCTGTCTCCATCTTTAATTAAGTTCTGCATCATGTTATGCCTTTAAGTTTATTGAAAAAATTATTCTGACTTTGTATGTCAACCAAACTGTCAACACACGTAATTGGCTTAACCTTTTATAAACGTTTAATTAGGAATCCCACATTCAACCAGATAGTTAATAAAATCATTCTAGTGAGATGCGCATAGGATAACTATGATCAAATTCACACAACCAACTAGATATTTGAAATAATAATTATCTATATCATTTCACATCACTTTCATGTTAAAAAAAATAAAAAAAAATTAAATCAATAACTAAAAATCAAAAAACACATATACATGTATTATTTTTTTGAGCAGTAGCCTGCATTTTTGCAAAAAATTACCCTTTCTTTGCAGGAATTGTGATTGTAGTTCGACGGTGCTCTATCTTGTCTTCGGCTTTGTTGAATAAATCAGGTTTGGGGTAAACATCCTTGCAACGAGTTGTTGC